>JAAZVD010000092.1 GCA_018623785.1 Bacteroidota bacterium
CCGGTCGTTGCGCCGGCTCCGGCCGGCGGTGGTGTGGGCCATAGCCCCGAATGGACGTATGTGCGGGACGAAGAAAACGGACGCTTTGCGCAACGTGGCGCGGTGTCCGATCTCGTGGCGGCTACCCGGGACGTCTTGAATGACAGCCACGCCTACCAGCACCGTGCGGCCCGCTTTGCGCGCAAGGAGTTGGCCGTGGACCGGATGATTGGCGGCATGATGCAGGCCATTCGCCACGTGGATCCCTCGGTCGGAATACGCGCCAGGGAGGACGGCTGACGTGGCCTATCCAGATCATATTATCCTGATCGGTCGATTTCCGCCCCCACCCGATGGGCAGTCCATGGCCACCCAGCGGCTAGGCGACTATCTCGATGAGCGCAGCACGGTACACCGCATCAACACCATGATTCCGGCAGGAGCTTCGGCCTGGTCCAAGATGCAGCACTACCGGGCGGCCGGGCGAACATTGGCAGGTTTGCTGGAACGCTACCCGATGGCGCCCATCCTTTGGACGTCCATCTCCCCGGAGCCGGCCGGACATTTTCGGGACGTGCTGACCATCTTTCCGCATCTCAAGGACCGGCGCGCCATTGCCGTATCCCACTGGGGAAAGTTTGCATCGGTGTTTGAACATTCGCTTACGGCCCGATCGGCCAGGAAATGGCTGCCGCGCTTGGACCGGATCGTTTTCACGGCGCCGTCGCTGTCGGAGGCCTGCGCGGCCTGGCTTTCGCCTGAAACACGCTGCGTTATCCCCAACACCCTGGATGCGGCCCTGATTCCTGAGGCTGCCCACGTAACCGAGCGCATTGCAGCGGGACGAGGCACCCCGATCAAGGTGCTCTTCCTGAGCAACATGATTCGCGAGAAAGGCTGGGAAGACGTACTGGAAGCCGCTGCACGCCTCAAGAAAGATGGCATGCCGTTGGAATGGATCTTTGCAGGGGGCTGGCCGAAGCCTTCCGATCGACCGCTTTTTGATGCGGCCGTGGCCCGGCTCGGGCTGACCGATAGTGTTCGCTACGAGGGTCTCGTGCAGGATCGGTCCCAGATTGCCGCGTTGCACCTGGAGGCCGACCTGTTTGTGCTTCCCTCATGGCTGCGAGAAGCCCAGCCACTGTCCATCATGGAGGCCATGGCGGCGGGCACGCCGTGTATTGTGGCTCAGGATGGAGGCATGCCCGCCATGATCGGCGGGGCGGCGGACGCCAACGACGGAACAGGCGCCCCGGCGGGACGGACGGTGCCTGCCCGCGACCCCGGAGCGCTGGCCGATGCCGTTGCCACACTCATCGAACCGGCGGCGTGGCAGCAGTCGGCCCACAGCGCCCGTCGGCAGTTTGAGGAGCGTTTTTCGCCGGCGGTAGTCAACACGCAGTGGGATAACCTGATCGAGGAGGTTACACAGGCATGAGCAGCAGAGCCACGGCGGGACTACTTCGGAACATGAGCTGGATGACGATTCCCAGCCTGATCGTCAAACCGGCCTGGTTCCTGTTCATTACGCTCGTGTGCATCCGCTACATGGGTTTGGCTGAGTACGGGGTCATGACGGCAGCGCTGGCCCT
This sequence comes from Bacteroidota bacterium, assembly GCA_018623785.1. Classification (GTDB taxonomy): domain Bacteria; phylum Bacteroidota; class Rhodothermia; order Rhodothermales; family UBA10348; genus JAAZVD01. The sequence goes on from JAAZVD010000092.1 coordinate 1,572, forward strand.
CATGAGCATCTGTGATGGCTACCTGACGCTGGGCTCATCGCCCGACACCATCCGCGACGTGGCTCGGGACCGCTCGGTGGCAGGGGTCTATTTCTCCAATCTCTTGGTCTCGCGGTTAGTCATGTCCCTGGTGGCCGTGGGCATCGGACTGGGCATTCGGGTGTGGCTCGGAACCGGGGCCTTGGACGTCGTCATCTTTGCCGGGGCCTATGTATTCTCCCGCAACCTCCTGGACTATTGCCGGGCGCTTTTTCGGGCCCATGAGCAGTTTCAGGTGGAGGCGGGATCCACCGTACTGGAAAAGCTGCTGGTTATCGGAGCTGGTACTTGGGCCCTGACGGCAGCGCCCGATGCCGCATCGGCCATGATGGGCATGAGCGCCGGAATGGGGCTGGCCTTCCTGGGTACGTTCGCCTGGACCACGCGCCGTGTGGCCTCCTTCCGATTCAGCGATATCTCCTGGGATTTCTACCGAAAGGCCCTTCCCCATGCCATCCCGCTGGGCTTGTCCTCCATTTTCGTCCTGCTCTACTATCGCACGGACAGCATCATGCTGGAGACGATGGAGGGCGAACTGATAACGGGACAGTACGGCCTTGCCTTCCGGGTTACCGAGGCCATGGTGCTTCTGCCCTACATCGTGACCTCTGTTCTCCTACCGAGGCTCTCCTCGCTTCTCGAACATAATACGAGTGCCTTCAATCGCCTCTTCAGGCAGGGTATGCTGGGCATGCTGCTCGCTGCCAGCGTGGCGGCCCTTGTCGTATGGATACTGGCGCCCTGGTTCATTCCCTTCCTGGATCCCAGCCCCGACGCCGTGCCCGCAGTCGGACTCTTGCGCATTCTGTTGATATCCTTCGTTCTGAACGCCATCAACCAGATCGGAACGACGCACCTTACCGCCACGCACCGGCAGAACCGGCTGGCCGTTATCCTGGCCGTGGCCGCTGCCATCAACATCGGTCTGAACCTTCTCCTGATTCCGACTTTCTCGGCCGCGGGGGCTGCCTGGGCTACCGTGGTAACGCAAATCATTATCCTGATCCTGTTTGTGCCGGTGCTGATCAGGCCTATCCGGGCGGCGAGCTGAGCACTGTGCCTGTCCGGGCCAGTGGCCGAGGGTCGAGCACTGTAACTGTTCGGGGGCGGGCATCGTATGGGCTACCAAATACGTTGTATCCCGCTGTTTATCCACAGGCCAGCGCGGATCGTGACCCATCAACAGCCTCTCGCCTCCATGATCAGCCTTTCGCTTCCCATGATCAGCACGCGCGCCGCCAAGCCTGCCCGTAGATTCGACCGCCAACGTCCAGCACGGGTATGGGTATCCCTCTTCCTGACCACACTCCTGCTTGCGCCCACAGCGGTCCGGGCTCAGGAGACACCGGCAGAGACAGCACGTCTGGAGCCAAAAAGCGCCGACTACGAGCCAATGATAGCGGCGGTGCAGCAGGTCATGGAGCTGCTCGATGAGCTGGCAGAGCACGAAGCCATGGACCCCTTCAGCGTCAACATGCAGGGCATTGCCGACCGCTTGACCTTGAATGCTCCGGCTACGGGTGTCTCTCAGGGCCTGCCCGAAGAGGATCTACTGGCCATGCTGAGGAATACCAAAGAGGATCTCCAGCAGATGGCCGACAAGTTAGAGGGCGAAGACGAACTTCTGCGTCGGCTGGAAGCCGTGATGGGCGAACTGGAGCGTGCCATTGAAGGGGCCGCCGAAACCGACTACCAGATTCGCCGCGACCGGCCGAACCGGTACATCATCCTTAATGAACGGGACCGGGTTACTATTCGAACTGAAAACGGTGAATGGTGGGATGAAGAGGACCGATGGGACCGCCGGAACGTAGGACGCGCCTGGAAACGGGAACGGGACGAGCGACGTCGAGAGTGGCAGGATGAAGAGCGCAGCGAATGGCGCAAGGAGTGGCAGGATACCTGGAGAAGTGGCGGGCTGGATTCCTGGGGGGACGGCGATGTGTTCGGCGAGTGGAACAGCCGCTGGCCTTACCAAACTCAGGCTACCTACCGCACGATTCCGTCCGTGCGCTACAACCGGGTGGACGGGCTGTTCATCGGTGGGTCCCGATCCCCGCTGGAGTGGTCCGGTCGGGACCGAGGGCGTATCTACGGCCAAGGTGGGTATGCGTTCGGACGCAAGGCGTGGCAGTATCGGGTGGGCGTGGAAACCCGACTGGGCAGTCGCCAGACGAATCCGAATTTCGACATAAAAATAGGCGCCTCCCACCAGCGCAGCACGGATACGGACGACCTGTGGAAGGCCTCCTGGGGAGAAAACACGGCCGCTGCCTTCTTTTTCCGCAATGACTTCTTCAACTACTACGAGACCGAGGGCTGGACGGGTTATGTTGTGGGCCGCCTGACGCGGTTTGCCCAACTGAGCGCGGCCTACCGCAGCGAAGCGTACAGCAGCCTGGAGCGCACCACGAATTGGTCCATCTTCGGCTCAGGTAATTTCAGGGCCAATCCCTCCGTCAACGAGGGGACAATGAATACTATGGTCCTGGCCTTGGAAGGGGGCAGCGTGCACGACCTGACGCGGCGTCCGAGGGGGGCGGCATTCCGCTTGGAGGCTGAAATCGGTCAGGGCCTGGGTGGCGATTTTGATTTCTCCCGGTATCTGGGTGACGTTCGGACGTATGCCCGCTTGTCGCACGAGGCTGGGTTGAGCCTTCGACTGCGTGGTGGATTCAGCGAAGGCTCCGTGCCGCGGCAGAAGGCCTTTACGCTGGGTGGTACCGGGTCCATCCGTGGGTACGGCCAGAATCAATTCGTGGGTACGCGCATGGCGCTGGCCAATGTCGAACTGGCGCTCTACGACCCGGACATTCTTGAGTGGCTGCTGAACAATGTTACCGTGCTGGGTCTTTTTGATGCCGGCTGGACCAATCTACAGGCGGGATCGAATGCGTTTTCCGCGCAGGACGTCGTTGCGTCCGCTGGGTTTGGTGTGGCGCTCGATGATCGCCAACTACGCCTGGAAGTCTCCTGGCCCCTGCGCGACGTAGGAACGGGGCTCGACCCATCGCTTTGGCTGCGCTACAACCCGACGTTTTGATGAAAAACGGGGTGATCTACAGTGATCATCAAAGAGCAGATGGCAGAATCTTCCTGACAGAATTATCGATGTATCTTACTTTCGGGTACGGAGAACCTTACACACTTTATTGCCAGTTGGGTAAGAACACCATTGCAAAGGCAAGCAACAGATATATTCATCGTACTGTTTCTAGCCTTCCTGGCAATTGACGTTACTCCAAGACAACACCTGGCGCATGAGACGCTCAAAAATGCGCTCGATCCGATTTACGACCTAACAGGCTTGTGGCAGGGAGAGTGGAATCTTTTTGCACCCAATCCTGACCGCACAAACGGGTACTTGTCCGCAGAGTTTGTATACGAAGACGGCTCGACGACGTGGTGGATATCCGAACGTCCCGCCGACCTCACCGCTGCCGAGAAGTTCAGATACTTCAAGCGGTTTGAATACTACGACAAGATTCGGCTGGACGAGAATAGGGATGCATGGTCGGCATTTGCAGATTACCTGTATCGTACCCATGCCTCAGATGAGCATGGCCCTGTTGCCCGGATCTATCTTTTCCGGCATTCGACGGTCATCCCTTCGCCCTCAGAGCTGAACTTACCAGAGGAGGACAGCAGCGCTTGGGAAAGGTGGCACTTCTACACCCTGGAGGTTTCAGAGTGATGCCACGAAAAGAGCGGTTCAAGGACTACTGGGATTCATTTTTCTATGCCCACGAAGACCCGATGATATGCTCCGTCATGCGCATCGGATTGGCTATCCTAATTCTGGTTTATCTGCTTACCAACCTCGGTGATGTGGTACTTTGGTTTGGGGATAGTGGCGTGCTTCCCTACGATGTGTCCAGAAAGGTGGTAGATCCTGATACCGGGTCAGTTTTTCATTTCTTGCCTAAAAGCGATCTCGTCGCGCAGATCTGCTACGGCGTTTTCATTGTCCAGACTCTTTTACTGTTGCTCGGGGTAAAGTCCCGATTTCAATGTGCCTGTATCTTCATTTGGCTTGTCTCCTTTCAGCATCGCAATATCCTACTGCATGACGGCGAGGACGCTGTGTTTAGGATCATCGCCTTTCTCTTGATCTTCTTGCCACTGGACGCACGTTGGTCGCTGGAGAAATGGTTTCGGGGCCTTCCAAATGATGGCAAGCAGTCATTGTGGGCGTTGCGGCTGATTCAGATCGAAGTTGTCAGCATTTTTTACTCAACCGCCTGGCTGAAACTGGATGGAGTAGAATGGCTGAACGGAACCGCATTGTATTATATATCCCGCCTCGATGATCTCTTTGGCCGGTTTTGGATTCCCGACTTCATTCTGGAAAACCTGGTGCTACTGAAGGTGCTGACTGTAAGCGTTCTCCTGTTTGAATTGATTGGCCCGATCCTGGTCTGGTCGTCCAAATTGCGGCCGTACGTTTTGGTGGGTTTTCTGGTCTTCCACCTCTCGACAGACTATGCCATGAACCTATTTCTTTTTCACTGGGTCATGATCCTAGGTTGGATCTCTTTCCTGAATCACGATCAGCTACTCTCTATCGGACAAAACCTGAGAAGCCTCTCGCCCCACCGACTATTCTATCGGGTGACCGGCTCGTAGCCAGATTAAAAAAAGGCGGGGCGGCCGGACATCAGTCCGGCCGCCCCGCTACATATAAAAACGTCTCGTTCACTCAGCTGACGTTGCCCGTCAGTTTCTGGAGCGGTTTGGACAGGAGCAGCGCGACCAGGCCGGCACCGGCACTGATCCAGGCTACCTGGGCAAAGAGGCCATCGTAGCCCAATTGCTCGACGTCACCAGCTACCAGGCCGGCAAACAAGTTGCCCAGCGCCGTGGCCACAAACCAGATACCCATCATCTGACCCACGCGGCCTTTGGGAGCCAGTTTGGTGATGGAAGACA
>JAAZVD010000093.1 GCA_018623785.1 Bacteroidota bacterium
AGCCAGGACCGTGATAATGTCTTCTGGAAAAACGGACTGCTGATTCGCCCCAATGCCAATCAGTTGTTCGGTTCGGGGCTGAATACTCTGTTTTACTATGCCGAGGTGTACAATCTGGACCCGGCATCCTCTTCTTCGGGCACGTACACGGCATTCACCTATTTGTCGGAGGCAAACCTGCCTCAGCCCATGACGCAGTATCAGCGTCGTTCGAGCCGGAACCTGCGTTCGCCCGATGTTCTGGTAGGCACCTTCAACATTCGTGAGCTTCCCAGCGGATCGTATTTCCTTCGTATTGCCATCTTGAACGATGACAACGAGTCGATCGCTGAGCAGTCCCGTAAGTTTTTTGTCTACAACCCTGCCGTGGAGCGGGAGAGCCAGGTTGTTTCCCTCGAGGAGTCGTTCGAGACCAGCCAGTATGCCCGCATGACGGAAGAGGAGCTGGACAGGATGGAAGCCCATGTGGACGTTATTTCGACTGATGCCGAGCGTCGTCGCATACGCAGTATCCAGGATCAGGATGAACGACGTCGCTTCTTCATGCAGTTCTGGAATGTTCGCGATCCGAACCCGAATACACCGGTTAACGAATATCAGGATGAGTTCTACTCACTCATCCAGTACGCTAATGATCGCTATACGAACAGCTTTTCAGAGGGCTGGCAAACGGATCGAGGGCGAACGCTGATCCGTTTTGGGGCACCTACAGCCATAGAGCCTCATCTTTTTGACAGGGGATATGAGCCGTACGAGATCTGGGAATACAACAATATTCCGGGAGAAGGACAGGCCCAGTTCATCTTCGCCGATCTGGATGGTTTTGGATCGTTTGAGCTGGTGCATTCCACGGTAACCGGAGAACGTAAATCCTCCAACTGGCTGGATGAGATCCGTAAGTGATCTAGTCAGCCCGGGGCCTTTCATCGCAACGTCTGCTTCCCATTATCATGACGCCTGATCATACTCCTGTTGAGTCCCTGCACGATCACATTGGCAAAACCGTCACCCTTCGGGGATGGCTCTACAACAAGCGTAGCTCCAAAGGCCTGCACTTTCTTGTAGTGCGCGATGGCACTGGATTGTGCCAATGCGTGGTTAACGAGGAGGAGGTAGGCGCGGTCAGCTGGGAAGCGGCCTCGGAGGCTACCCAGGAAAGCTCCATGGAGCTGACCGGAACACTGCGTGCCGATGACCGCCAGGTGGGAGGTGTCGAGATGCAGGTTACCGCGATGAAGCTCTTCCAGAAGGCGGAGGAGTATCCGATTACGCCCAAGGAGCACGGCGTGGACTTCTTGATGAATCATCGCCATCTGTGGCTGCGCAGCCGCAGGCAATGGGCCATCCTGCGCGTGCGGAACCGCGTCATCATGTCCATCCATGAGTTTTTTCAGGAGCGTGGCTTCCTTCAGATGGATGCGCCCATTTTGACGGGAACGGCGGTGGAAGGGACATCTACGCTGTTTGAAATGGAATATTTCGGCCGTTCAGCCTACCTGACGCAGTCAGGACAGCTGCACGGCGAAGCCATGGCCATGGCCTTTGGTAAAATCTATACCTTCGGCCCGACCTTCCGGGCAGAGAAGTCCAAGACGCGCCGTCATCTGACGGAGTTCTGGATGATCGAGCCCGAGATGGCCTTCTACGACCTGGAACACACCATGCAATTAGCCGAAGACATGCTGTCGCGCATTGTTTCGGACGCACTGCGTGATTGCCAGACGGAGCTCGAGGTACTTGAGCGTGACCTTGAGCCGCTCAAGCGCTCCATCGGTGGGTACCCCCGAGTGACCTACTCGGAGGCCGTCGATCTTCTGCATTCGGACAAAACGAAGACGATGGTGGAGGAGAAGATTGCCGCCATCAAGCTGGAGAAAATCGACCTCGAAAAAGAGCGCGATGAAGGAAAGGCGGCCTACGGACAGGCCAAGAAGTGGCAGAAGCGCAAGATTGATGCCCGCGAGATCGAGATCCAGGGTCGCTTGAATGAGATTGAGGAAGAGCTGCGCAACCTGCCAAAGTGGCTCGAGTCGGCTCAGAATTTCGAATGGGGTACGGATTTCGGTGGCTCGGATGAGACGCTGATTACCTGGCACTATGACCGCCCCATTATTGTGCACCGTTTCCCGGCGGTCTTCAAGGCCTTCTACATGAAACGCGATCCTGAAGATGATCGCTTGGCGCTGGGCATGGATGTGCTGGCTCCCGAAGGCTACGGCGAGATCGTGGGTGGTGGCGAACGTGCCACGGACCTCGCATTCCTGCAGGAGCAGGTGAAAGCGCACGGTCTGCCCGAAGAAGCCTTTACCTGGTACTTCGACTTGCGTCGCTACGGATCCGTACCGCATGCTGGGTACGGGTTGGGTCTCGAGCGTACCGTGACATGGATCTGCGGTATTCATCACCTGCGTGAAACCATTCCATTCGCGCGGACACTGGATCGGCTATATCCCTGATCAAGGGCTTTTTGGTACGCTCCTTGCACGATTCTCGGGTAATGCTGCGCAAGCCGCAGGCGTGACGCCTTGTGGCGCGCGCGACCGTTTCACGTCATGAACGTTGCTTCCAATACCATGCGTTACCGACCATCATTCTATACAGGTGTAGCTGCCCTGCTATTGGGTATGCTGACGGCCGTGTCTGCAGGCGCCCAAGAGCGTGCCCACACTGTGACCGTTTCCGGCGAGGGGATCATCAAGACCACTCCAGACATGGCAACCGTCTGGTTTGCCGTCCTGTCGCATCATGAACGGCCTGAGCGCGCCAGAGCGCTCAATGCCACCGCATCGGCCGCAGCCATGAATGCTGTGCGGGAACTGGGCATCGAGGAGCAGGACATCCAACTGGAAGGGCTGCAGCTGACACCGCGCCGCGTATATGATCCTGACCGTCGAGTCTATGATCAGGATGGTTTCGAAGCGTTGCGTACCGTGCAGGTTACGGTGCGCGATCTGGACGTGCTCCCGGACCTTGTTGCAGCCGTAGTTGAGGAAGGGGCCAATCAGGTCAATCGTATCCAGTACGGCTTGGATGATCGGAGCGGTATCGAGCTTGAGGTTTTGGCACGTGCCGTGCAGCGTGCAGCGGAAAAAGCGTCCGTGATGGCGGCTCAGGTTGGTCGATCCATCGGTCAGGCCCTTCAAGTCTCGGAACAAGGGATATCCGTCCCGCAGCCCCGCATGCGTATGGATGCAACAGAGATGGTTGCCATGGCCAAGGACGAGGGCGGGAATCCGGATGCGTTTTCTGCCGGCGATATTGAGGTAAGGGCCTCCGTATCGGTTGTTTTCTCCTTGGTTGATTCCCAAGAATAGGAACACTTCCGCACCGTCAGGTCGTTGGTAGGAGTGCGGGGCCCGGCTCGGGTACAACGACCGAAGCGAGCGGAGTGACCAACCCGGGCACAAGGACCGGCTGGAGTATAGTCAGCACCATACAACTTTTTTCCATGTCTAAAACGCTTGTTGTATCCATTTCCGGCGTCCGGGGAATTTTCGGCGCAGGCCTCGATCCCGAAGTCATTGTTCGATTTGCTTCAGCGTACGGCCGATGGATCCTGAGCCAGTCATCCGGAAATGCAACGGTGGTGGTAGGGCGAGATGCCCGTGTGTCGGGTCCGGTGTGTGCAGATTTGGTCATGCGGACCCTGCAAAGTCACGGTATTGATGTGGTGGATGCGGGTCTGGCTACGACTCCGACCGTTGAGAAGGCTGTGATTGCCTGCGGCGCAGCTGGAGGAATCGTGTTGTCCGCCTCCCATAACCCTGCGGAGTGGAATGCTCTCAAGCTCCTGAATGCCAGGGGAGAGTTCCTTCCACCCGTGGAAGCCGAAGCGGTTATTGCCTTGGCAGAGCGTGCTGCGGATGAGTGGGCGGCTTGGGATGGAATCGGGGACCGCCGCGAGCAGGATTTTCTCAACGGGCACATCGAGGCTGTCTGCGGACTGGACGGTATTGACCCTGGGGCCATCGCGAAGCGTGATTTCCGGATTGTCGTCGATGCCGTTAATTCGGTTGGAGGCATTGCTATCCCGGCTTTGCTGGAGCGCCTTGGGGTGCGCAAAGAGCAGATCGTGGCATTGCATTGCGAGCCGACGGGACGTTTTGCCCACCCGGCTGAGCCGCTGCCGCAAAACCTGACCGAGATCATTGAGCGCGTCGGGGAGGAGGGTGCCGATCTGGGCTTGGTAGTTGATCCTGATGCCGACCGGTTGGCGCTGATCGCTGATGGTGGTGTGTACGTCAGCGAGGAACTGACACAGGTACTGGCGGCCGATTTCTGGTGGCAGAGCCACAGTGGCCCATTCGCCACCAACCTATCATCATCTCGAGCCATCGAGGATGTGGCAGCTCGTCATGGGGAATCGGTGTATCGCTCGGCGGTTGGCGAAATCAATGTGGTTGAGCGGATGAAGGAGGTCGGTGCTGCCATCGGTGGGGAAGGCAACGGAGGCGTCATCCTGCCCGATCTTCATTACGGAAGGGATGCCCTGGTGGGTACGGCGTTGATCCTCCAGCATCTGGCAAACACGGGGATGAAGCTGTCCGAATGGGTCGCTGAAATGCCCGTCTACCACATCGCAAAGCTGAAAACTGATATCGAAGGTATGGATCCTGACACGCTTCTTGAGCGCATGGCGGAGCGGTACGCCGGGGAGCGGATTTCCACTATCGATGGCGTCAAGATTGACCTCGAAGAAGGCTGGGTGCACATGCGTAAATCCAATACTGAACCTATTATCCGCGTGTACGCCGAAGCCTCATCGGCAGAGGCTGCCACTGCGCTGGGCCAGCGGTTCATGACGGAACTGCTCGGGTAGGAGTCAGAGGTCCGTAAAACGCGCATCTTCTACATCTTCGTCACGATGGACGGATGTGGGTGTACCTGGAGGACGTTTTTTTACGACGTGCAGGGGTGATTCTTCGTGCATCGAGGACGGTGCTCGTCCGTCAATCGGATGCTGCCCACTGCGTGCCGCGGCAATCAGGTTACCCGCGGCCCGGAAGATGTACCAGGCGATAACGGTCAGAACGATCCATTTGAACAACATCCGGTCGTGAAACTGGGCTAGAGCAATGTGGCGCCGGTGGACGAGGGGTTGAAGTACGTCGTACCGGGGTGGCGCAAACTGGCTATCTGCCGTATGAGTTCGTTCAGATCCTCCGGATGTTTCACGAAATCGATGTTCGTGGCGTTCACAATCAGCAGAGGGCTCTGATTATAATGGAAGAAATAGTGGTTGTAGGCTTGGTTCAGGCTGTCGATGTACTCCCGATCCATGTCCTTTTCGTAATCGCGCCCCCGCTGTGCGATGTTGGCCATGAGCCGGTCTGTTGAGGCCTGGAGGTAAACAATCAGGTCCGGTACCGGCGTTGTCGGTTGCATGATGCCGAACATGGTTTCGTACAGGCTCAGCTCATCGCCCTCTAGGTTGATTCGCGCAAAGATGCGGTCCTTGTCGAAGGTGTAGTCCGCTACCACGAAGTTATGGAAGAGGTCGCGTCCACCGAGGGTCTGTTGCTGACGGAAACGACTAGCCAAGAACGAAAGCTGCGTCTGGAACGCCCAGCGCGCTCGGTCCTTGTAGAAACGCGCCAGAAAGGGGTTCTCTTCGAATTGCTCCAGCACCAAGCGCGCCTCGGCCTGTTCGGACAGCATCTTGGCGAGCGTCGTCTTACCCGCTCCGATGACACCTTCTATGACGACATACTGCAGATGCTCAGGCCACGAGATGCTGCCTTCATTGCCCGCCTGCACGGTAGACTCTCTGGGTAGGTCGTCAAAAAGACTCATGCACTACGCGGAAGCTGCAGGGAGTTGGAGGTCCGGGTGATGTCCGTCTGATCAGGACAGGTTTGGAGAAGATACCCAACGCGGTGATCAAACGGAGCCGGCACCTGAACATCTGCAGCAATTTCAGCAAGAGGCGCCAGCACGAAGCGCCGCTCTGCCAATCGGGGGTGGGGTAGGGTCAGCGAATCAGTTTGCATGGTGGTGATCCCTGCCAGGACGATGTCGAGATCGAGGGGGCGGGGTTGCCAGCTTCCTTTTGCGCTGCTCTCCCGCCCGTGCTGGGCCTCGATGTGCACCAGCGTGCGCAGCATCAGGTCGGGTGGCAACACCGATCGGCACGCCATGACGGCATTGAGGTAGCTGGGCTGGGGCGAGGCCCCGGGTTTCACGTGGGCCTCCGTCTCCCAAACTGACGATATGGCGATAACGCGACAGCCGGGTTCGGTATCGAGTTCATCGATCGCGCTTTGGAGGTGCTGTATCCGATCGCCCAGGTTAGAGCCCAGCGCGATGTGGTAGAGGAGCGGTTCAGCCGTCCGAGCAGGATATGTTGGGGTGGAGGGCATACCCATAAAAAATGCGGGCCGCAGGATGGTTCCTGCGGCCCGCACGGTATCGCTTTTTTTGAGCGATGGGGGGATTGATTGGGCAATCAGAAAGC
>JAAZVD010000094.1 GCA_018623785.1 Bacteroidota bacterium
CGTCGCACGAAAGGAGCTTAGAGACAGTTACTTACCATCCGTGGAGGCCTTTATACGGAGTAATGCGTCTGCCCTGGCGCGCGTGCGAGGCCGAGAGGCCGACCTGAAGCTGGATATCAAGGATGGCGCCATTGCCATGGGATCCGAGTATCTGGGACGCATCCTCAATGAGCTTCTCGACAACGCCTTCAAGTTCAGTCAGTCTGGCCAGAGGGTTGAAGTAGTAGCTGCTTTTGCGCCTCAACGGTTCGGATTGGCCGTGACCGATTATGGGAAAGGAATGACGTCAGATGAAATGGCCCGCGTAGACGCCTTTACACAATTCGGAGAGCGGGATGTCAACCATCCCGGTCTTGGATTAGGCTTGGCCATCTGTCGCAAGATTGCCCTGCTGCATGGTGGTGGCCTCTCGATCAAAAGCAAAGAGGGCGAAAAGACACGTATCGCGGTGGAGCTACCGGTTCGGACCTGACCGACCCGTGGTATGGTGCATCGAGGGCAGAAAGTCGCGCTGCCAATGGATGCTGGTGACACTTTCAGAGGTGTTGGTCACAAACCGTTAACGTACAGCTAATGGTAGGGTACCATTGCAATGGTAGGCTAGTGGCGTGTTTCCAGGGAGTAACGGACCATTCGCCTACGCTATCATGCCCTTCTCCATTGAACGCAACCCCACGCGTTTGCGGACCATCTGGATTTCGGATCTTCACCTGGGCACCAAACACGCCCGCGCCGACAGCCTGCTGTCATTCATTAAAAATGTCGACTCGGACTATCTCTTTCTGGTCGGCGACATCTTTGACGGCTGGGCCCTTGCCCGAAACTGGTTCTGGACACAGTCGCACAACGATGTGGTACAGAAGCTGCTTCGAACAGGGCGCAAAGGCACGAGGGTAGTCTACATCCCGGGCAATCATGACGAATTCGCTCGCGAGTATGCCGGTCTTCGATTCGGAGAAATCCTGGTTGAACGCGACTGTATACACACACTGGCCGACGGCCGGCGCCTCTTGGTGCTGCACGGCGACGAATTCGATGGCATCATACGCCACGCAAAATGGCTGCAGAGCCTCGGGGCCATTGCCTATGGCCTCACATTGGGGCTCAACCACGTCTACAACAAGGCGCGTCAGGCCATGGGCCGACCGTATTGGTCCCTTTCTGCCTATCTCAAACAACGTACCAAGAAGGCACTCCAATACATCGACGATTTCGAGTATCTGGTAGCGGATCGGGCCAGGCAGGAGGGGGTCGATGGGGTTGTGTGTGGACACATCCACAAGGCTGAGATGCGAGACATCGAAGGTATCCAATACCTGAATACAGGGGACTGGGTAGAGAGCTGTACGGCTCTGGTTGAGCACATGGATGGCACGTTGGAGATTCTCGACTGGACGGATGCGGGCACCCGTGCACGTTTTGACTCGAATGGGCGCGGAGCCGACCAAACGGATATTCAAGGGGATGGCCAACCGGGCAGCGTGCCGCAGGTGATCCTCCCCAATCCCGTTAATGCATCGCCGATAGAGGTAAACTGATGGGTTTGAGGGTGTTTTTCAATGTCCAGGGCGAAGGCCGCGGACACATGACGCAGGCCATTGCACTGGCTGCCATGCTGAGGCGTGCCGGGCATGAAATCGTAGGATGCGAGGTAGGGCATGGCGAGCATGCCACAGTTCCTGATTTCTTCAGGCAGAAGATGGGATGCAGCGTGACCTCCCATGCCAGCCCGACCATCAAGCTGAACGCCTCTTCCCGGTCAATCGATGTATGGAACACAACCCTGTCGGCCGGACGCCTGGCCAAGCACTATATGGGGAGTGTCCGGGCCATGGAGGCTTCTGTCAGGCGGAGCAAACCCGATGTCCTGATAAACTTCTACGATCCTCTTTTCGGGTTCTTATCTCCCGACCTGCGTGTACCCAAGGTAGCGATCGCCCACCAGTACATGTTTCATCATCCACGCTATCCGTTCTCAAGCGGAACACGCATGCAGCGGCAAGGGATGATTCTATTTACCCGGTTGACCTCCATGGGGGCCAACCGGCTGCTGGCACTCAGCCTGTACCCGGCACATGACCTGGCAACGCATAATCTGCGCGTTGTACCTCCTATCCTGCGCGAAGAACTATTCGCTTTGAAACCTGCTCCCACACAACCTCCCTTTCTCCTTGTATATCTCTGGCAGGCCAGCCTTTTGGGAGAAATTCGAGAGTGGTGCGAAGAGAATGCCGATATGCCCGTTCATTGCTTTCTCCCACATCCGGAAAAAAAGGAGGCTGATCCCGTACTGCCCAACTTGGTGCTGCATCACCTCAACGACAAGACGTTTCTTCGCATGATGGCAAAGTGCTCTGGGGTAGCTACCACGGCCGGATTCGAAACAATGTCTGAAGCCATGTGGCTTGAGAAACCGCTGCTGATGGTGCCAACACATATTGAGCAGCAGTGTAATGCCGTCGATGCCTCACTCATGGGCAGTGCATGCGCTTCGGTCATGTTTGACCTGGGTCGCCTTCGAGAGATCAGTCCGCGGGACCAGGCCGCCTTCCGGCAGTGGGTAGCCCAGGCCGAGGATCTCATTGTCCGTGAAATAGAGGCCACGGCCATGGGTCTTCCCATGCATGTCAGCCTTGAAAGAACAGAATCTCCCCCGTATTTGACGCAGGGAGATGGGCACACCGGACCTGTGAATACGGCACCTCTCTTGCACGCCTGACCGCGTAAACTGCAATGCTCAATGCCCAGTGGGCAATGAGTAGTGCTCAATCCGCCTCAGCGCTGCGATCGATATTCAGTCCCGGACCTGCCCCCTCCGGTTCCCGGATGGATAGGATGAGCTCCTGAATGCTTTGATCAGGCGCCGGAAAGAACGGTGTCAGCGAGAGTGTGACGGCAAAATTGAGCGCCATTCCTACCACGCCGATACCTTGCGGCCCAATACCGAAGGCCCAGTGGGACCACCCACCGTACACACTGCCTAGGATATACATGGCCGTAAAGCCAATACCCACAATCATCCCGGCCACAGCCGGAACGGTCCCCACGCGTCTGGAAAAAATACCGAGCACGATGACCGGAAAGAAACTGGCGGCGGCCAAACCGAACGCGAACGCTACCACCTGACTCACAAAGCCGGGAGGATAGATGCCAAGAATACCGGCAATGATCACGGCAACGCCAATTACCGCCCGTCCTACCAGCAGGCGCTGACCTTCCGTGGCGTCGTTGTTCACGATACGGAAATAGAGGTCGTGCGCAACGCTCGACGAAATAACGAGAAGCAAACCACTGGCTGTTGACAGCGCCGCCGCCAATCCACCAGCGGCTACAAAAGCGATGATCCACGCTGCCAGGCCTGCCATCTCAGGGGTTGCGAGCACGATGATATCCCTGTCCGGACCGCTCAGCCCTGCTTGGCGCAGCACAGCCCGGCCATCCCGACCCGCAGCGTCCCCGCTCAGCCACCGGACGTGATCCTCTTTGATCTGCGCCACGTGCCCGGTGCCCAGATTTCCGCTTCGAAAAATCTCGTTCGTATCGGTGCCCGTGTAGGAGAGCGTCCCATCTCCGTCATCGAGCCACAGAATGAGACCGGTCTGTTCCCACGAATGAAACCACTCGGGTAGCTCAGCCTCCGTCTTTCCATGTAAGCTATCGAGCATGGCATACCGGGCAAAGGCACCAATAGCAGGAGCCGTCAGATACAGGAAAGCGATGAAAAGCAGGGCCCAGAACGCACTCCAGCGCGCTGCAGCGACATTTTTTACGGTGTAAAAACGAACGATCACATGTGGCAGTCCGGCCGTGCCAGCCATCAGGGCCAGCACCACACAAAACACGTTCAGCTTATCCCAATTCCCTATAAAAGGCTCCGTGTAGGAGGCAAATCCAAGATCGGCATGGATCTGGTTGAGCTTTTCGAGTAGCGCCGTGCCCTCCCCGATCAGTTCGCTTCCAAGTCCAATTTGAGGGATAGCTGCTCCCGTGTATTGCAAACTGATAGCAATGGCAGGTGTCAGAAATGCTGTGATCAGCACCCAGTACTGGGCCACCTGCGTCCAGGTGATCCCCTTCATGCCTCCCAGAGTGGCATAGACGAAGACGATAGCCACGCCGATGTACACACCCACGTTGACATCTACTTCCAGAAAGCGGGAAAAGACAATGCCCACCCCACGCATCTGACCAGCCACGTAGGTAAAGGAGACGAAAATCGCACACACCACGGCCACAATACGGGCGGTGTTGGAGTGGTAGCGATCGCCAATGAAGTCAGGAACGGTAAAATGGCCGAACTTGCGCAGGTAGGGAGCCAGCAGCAGGGCAAGAAGAACATAGCCACCGGTCCAGCCCATCAGGTACATTCCGCCCGCATAACCCAAGGTGGAAATGATGCCAGCCATCGAAATAAAGGAGGCTGCACTCATCCAGTCTGCAGCCGTGGCCATGCCGTTGGCAGCAGCAGGAATGCCTTGACCGGCCACGTAGAAACCCTTGGTATCAGATACCCTGGCCAGCCATGCAATGACGAGGTACAGGCCGAAAGTGACCCCGACAAAGAGAAATGTCCACGTTTGTACACTCACGCCTCGGTACCTCCGATTGCAGCCAGTTCCTCATGATGTTTCCTGTCAAGGCGGTTGAGCAGGATGGCGTAGATCAGGATGAGTACCACGAAAACGATGATGCTTCCCTGCTGAGCAAACCAGAATCCCAGCGGAATTCCGCCCAAAGACCATGCATTGAGTGAATCAGCAAACAGAACTCCGGCGCCCAATCCGGCGAGGGCCCAAAAAAAGAGCAGTATCGCCATGATGGTGACGTTGCGCTTCCAGTACCGATTTATGGCTTCTTTCAGCCGCTTATCATAAGAGTTGGACATGATATCTTTGTGCGCTCAAGGAGCGATTCAACCCGGATAGTTCAAGAGCCAATGATAATGAATGAACTGAAGAACTCCATTCTCGTCACGAACCTCGTAGTGACAGGCATCTAGGAAGGCGGAATAGCCGCAGCTGCCAGGCTGGTTAGGAGGGTACTCACGGATCTTGTGCAGCTGTCACGAGTGATAACGCGGCCATGATCAGCGTCGATTCCCATACCCTCGAAACAGCGCACGCACAGTGCTCGTGCGGCTACGATCTGCACAGTGTCTGGGTAAGCCCGCATCCCAAACGTAAACGGCGAAAATTCTGGTACGGCGTTTTCTGGGGCGTATCCGGCGGTCGGCCCGACCGTATTGTTTGGGCCTGTCGGTTGTGCGGCGAGCAACTCGCTGAAAGTACCGATCCGACCTTGCTGATACGCTATCGCCACGAGTAGCGCAGGACCTCTGCTACCGCGCTTCGTGGATAACCCTCTAAGTACACAGGAACGCGCAGGTGCGCTCATCGAGCCGCAATGAGATCCTCGACGACAGCACCCGCCAGCTCCGAAAGCTTTTCGTATCCAGACCGGGACAGGTGCACGTAGTCCGTGGTCAGGTCCGATTGCAAACCGCTTGCCCCGTCCGTCATGGCAGCAAAGTAATCCAAGTACCGAAATCCGATACGCTCTGCGTAGGCTTGGAGCATCGCATTCAGGCGCGGGATATCCACCGAAGGATCCGGGCCTTCCCGCCATGGATAATGGGAGGCGGGAAGGACCGAACAAATGACGGGTTCAATACCATTGGCCCAGGCCAGCTCTGCCATGGATTGGATGTGGCCAGCCACCGTTTCCAGTGAAACGGGTCCCTGGTTCTCGGCAATGTCATTTGTGCCAGCCAGAATGAAAACCGCCTTTGGATCAAGCTCAAGAACATCGGCTCGAAAACGAACCAACATCTGCGCGGTAACCTGACCGCTGATGCCTCGATTCACGTAGGGCTTCCCCTCAAAAAACTCAGGATGGGCAGCGCTCCAGCCCTCCGTGATGGAGTCTCCCATGAATACGACCCGGAACTCATCCTCCGCTGCGGGTGGCAACGCCTTGTTCTGATCAGCAAAGCGATTGAGGGCGGCCCACTCCTGCGCATGGATCGGTAGGACATTCATGGCCACGAGTAGAGGTAGGAAGGACAGGAAAAGACGTGACATCGTACCATGCATGATAGGTGGGTAAAACAGGATCTGTACCGGGTCCTTGTACGGTGTGCCCTTGAGGGCGCGCGTATCTGTAAGGTTGGGAGATTACCGCACAGTGTACGCAAGAGAAAACCGGTAGGCTACATCAGGCATACCGAAAAGCATGACCCCAATCTGCATGTCTTCGAACAAACCGGCGGGCCGTCTGGCGGAGCATCATGAGACCATGGGAATTCCTGTGGATCGGAACGCGTGGGGTACCCACGCA
>JAAZVD010000095.1 GCA_018623785.1 Bacteroidota bacterium
CATCCACATCTGCCATGGTCCGGGCCAGCCAGACACCGACGAAACCAAACCAACACACCAGTCCGATAAAGAGTGCTGGACCCACCGGAAGCCATTCAACAAGCCTGGCCCGCGCACTGAACCAGAAGGAATCCGGCAGCTTGGAAAAGCGATCCGTCTGACGCTGACGGGCAATACTCAGGGAATGGAGGATTCTGGGGTCGGCCTCATTCAGTTGACGGGCCTTTTCCAGGTATCGGATGGCCTGCCCAAGGTGGTCCAGTCGATAGTGGGCCAGTGCCATATTGTAATAGAGTCCGTCGGATTCCCACCCGCTTGTTTCGACGCTCTCGAATGCCCGCAGAGCATCGTGGAATCGGCCGTCCACAAGTGCGGCTGTGCCCTCGTCAAACGTTTGAACGGACGTAGCGTCTTGTGCCCGGGAAAACGGGGCAATTCCCATAAAAACGGCTATGACAAGGATGCGGATCATGTGCTCACCTGCTCGTCCAGATCCGGAATGAGTGCTGATGCGTCATCAAACGCATCCTCCTTGTTCTCCGGGGAAAACGATGCTGGCGCAAATCGACCCCGATCGCATAGATCGAGGAGCGCGCGTAGGCGCTCCCGGATTGCCTCCGAAGCACCTCGCCTGGCCAAGAGGGCATCCAGCTGGTGTCGTGTGAGTCCTTTTTCAGCTACGTCCAAACGATTCCCGACAAAACCCAACACAGCTCGCTCCACTTCCTCGAAATAACCTTTGGTGTCTCCACCCTGCAGCAGCTCCATGGCTTGTTTCAGGTGTTTACGGCTGAGCGGATGTGCACGGCGACCGCGAGCCCACCGTGGGTCCTGGACCAGTCGGTTCTGATGACGACGCCATAGATGCGCTCCTCCCATGACGGCCAAGGGTAGAAAAAGCACGACCCATACCCACCACCGCGTGTGCAGTGGGGGCCCTCCGAATTGCTGCCATTCAGAGGACTCGGTAATGGCCGGGGCAAAGTCGTCCACGGGCAAGCCGTTGGTAGTAGCTGTGACCGACAGCGGGGATGTTGCCGTCCCCGTTACTGTAATCGGGATGGGCGTTGATCTAGAGGTACGATACCGGCCCGTATCTGGGTCGAACCACGAAAACTCAATGGCAGGAATCTCGAATGTCCCGTTGGTACGCGGGATGAGGATGTATCGGAAGGTCTTACTTCCGGAGAGACGGTTGCCAGATCGTTCCAGCAAGGTGGATACATCCGGGTCATACACGTCAAAGGCTGCAGGGACGTCCAGGGCAGGCGCATCCATTGTGGCCAAATTCCCTCGACCGGTTACGGTAACCGTCAGCTGCATGGACTCTCCGACCTCGAGGGCTGTCTTGTCGGAATTGACCGTCATGGCGTAGGCTCCGACGGCACCGTTGAACGTGTCGGGTGCTCCCTCGGGCAACGGGCGCGAGTCGATGGTTACCTCCGGGGAAGCCAACTCCACAGGCGAGAATCGGGATTGCATGGCGAACAGCGATCGGAACGGGTCCCGTGAGCCGAAGGGCATCATAGCTTCGCTTTCGATCTTGAGAGGATCGACCGTCAATTTCCCTGCGCGGGTTGGGAATACGGCCGCTCTCTTGAGGACGATGGTATTGTATCGCAGGCCGTTTTCGACCATGATGCGAGGGATGGGACGGGTTTCCACATCCAGTTCTTCTCGCCAGAACCCTTCTGCATCCCAGGAGTCGGTCAATCGGCTTTGTCTCAGCTGAATGCCTTCGCGAAAGAACAAGCGATACTCAATGACCACTTGCTCATTCTGCCATGCGGAGCGCTTGGTGGGAACGGCCCGTATGAATAGATCCGATGCGTCCAGCTCGGGGGGCGATTCATCGGCAGGGGGATCAAA
Source organism: Bacteroidota bacterium (assembly GCA_018623785.1). Taxonomy (GTDB): domain Bacteria; phylum Bacteroidota; class Rhodothermia; order Rhodothermales; family UBA10348; genus JAAZVD01. The sequence goes on from JAAZVD010000095.1 coordinate 1,870, forward strand.
AGGAGAACGCAGGGACTGGAACGGATCAACGGTGCGGGAACGGGCCGGGCGCTGATCCTGGGGTACCACCTCAACCTGAATCGGTTGGGTTTGGTATTCCCGGCCTCCGACGGTAATCGTCGTGGCTTCAATTCGCGCTGTGCCCTGAGCGGTGGGCCTGTAGGTCCACGAGTAGCCAAAACTGCGGCTCATCTGGCCGTTGACGATGGATACACTCTGCTGCGTGCGAGGGATGGTCTGCAAGAGGGCCAATCCTTCGGCCTCCGGGGGCTGCGGCATCTGGACGTTGCTACCATCAGAGCCGTCCACTGTAATCGTGAAACTGACCCGTTCTTCAGTTCCGATGGTGGTAGCATCGACAGAAGCACGAACGTCCACCTGAGCACGGACTGCTTCCGGTGTACACAGGAACGCAAGGAGAAGCACAGCCCACAGGCTCCCGCGCCCCAGCAAGGGATGATTCGCCAAGGTGAGACGTGCCATTACCAGTCTTTCTCTACCCGCCGTGGCCGGGTTTTCATTTTCTGTACCTGCCGGAGCAACTGCTCCTCTTCATTCTCAAGGGCCTGCAGGATCCGCTGCGCTTCTTCTTCACTCAACTGCGTGGGGTCTTCCCGCTGCTCTTGTTTCTGCTGCTGGTTCTGTTGCTGATCCTGCTGCTGGCCGGGGTCCTCGGAATTCTGTTGCTGCTCTTGATCCTGCTGGTTTTCCTGGTCCTGCTCGCCATCCTGGTCTTGCTGATCCTGGTTTTCCTGATTCTCCTGATTCTCGTCCTGTTGATCCTGCTGCTCCTGGTCCTGTTGCTGCTGCTCTTTCAATCGTCGCTTGGCAAATTCGTAGTTGAACTTGGCGTCCGCGTTGGACGGGTCGTTGAGCAGGGCACGACGATAGTGCTCCAAGGCCTGTTCGAGCTGCTCGGCCTGGAAGGCCGCGTTACCGGCATTGTAGCTGGCGCGTACGAGGTCCTCCGGTGCGAGGGCCATCGAACCGGCACTGCTGAACGCAATGCCCGCCTGTTCCATGTCGCCGGTCCGGTACAGGGCCGCACCAAGGTTGTTGATAAGGCCCGAGTGGACGGCACCCGGACCATCATCCTGAACAGCGTCGATACCTTCCCGGTAGGCGTTGATGGCGTCCTCGTACTGCTCCTGACCGTAGAGCACGTTCCCCTGACGGCCTTTCTTCTTGCCGTCACCGGGGCCGAACAGCAGGGCGGCCATCACGATGATGAGAACCTGTTTCATGGTGAGGTGAAGGATGATGTGAATCGGTTCGAGCCGTCAGGACGGATACGCTCGGGTATCATCCACTCGGCAATCAGCAGTAACAACCCGAGCAACAGGGGCCACTGGAAGCGCTCCTCGTATTCCTCGAACTCCTCCTGTCCGAATGTAGTCTGGTCGAGCTGGTCCAACGCGCTGGTTATACGGGGCAAGGAACTGGACGTACGGGCAACGCGGAAGTAACTACCATCGCGGGCAAGATCCTGCAAAACGGATTCTTCCAGGCGTGTCGTTACGACGGCACCGGTCCGGTCCTTTTTCCAGTCGACCCGTCGCCCGTTGCGGTAGACCGGAATGGGGACACCCTCGGTTTCCCCGACACCGGCTGCATAGACAACCACGCCCTCGTCGCGCGCAGTCTGGAGAATGGACTCCAGGTCGGCAATGTGGTTTTCTCCGTCCGATACGAAGAGGATGGCGCGGGTGCGGGCGTCATTATCAGGGGTGCCCGTTGGTGCCTTGAAGGCTTGCAGCGCCATCTGGAGGGCGGCCCCGAAATCCGTCCCGGGTGTTGGAATGAGGGAGGGATCCGCTACATCCAGAAACAGGCGTAACGCACCATAATCCGTGGTCAACGGGCACTGGATGAAGGCATCCCCGGCAAAAGTGACCAAGGCAATCCGATCTCCATCCATGTCCCCGATAAGATTCTTGATCTCGTTGCGGGCCCGGTCCAACCGGCTCGGAGCTACATCCTCAGCCATCATGGACGCCGACACGTCCAGAGCGATGACCAGATCGATGCCCTCCCGGGTGACCTCCTTGAGCCGCGTGCCGAAACGAGGGCCGATGAGAGCCAAGACGATCAGGGCGATGCCGAGTACTCTGAGCGCTGCTTTCCAGCGACGCCGGCGCGGGCTGATCGATGCCGCAAGTCGCCGGATGGTGGCCTGCTCTCCGAACCGCTCGGCCAATTGCCGACGTCGCAGCGCCGCCAGTACGAGCAGTCCGGCAGCGAAGGGAACGAGGACGAGTGTCCAGAAATACTCAGGATGCAGCCACTCCATCAGGGAAACCTCCGGAAGAGGGTGGTTGACAGGATGACTTCGAGCAGCAGCAAAAGCAGTCCAGGGAAGAGGAAAGCCGCATAGCGCTCTTCGTAGTCCATGTAACTGCGTTCTTCGATCTTGGTCTGTTCGAGTTCTCCGATTTCTTCGTAAATGTCTGCAAGGGCACGATTATTTGTGGCGCGGAAGTATTGCCCGCCGGTCATTTCAGCTACGGCCTGCAGCATCTCTTCATCGATCTCAACAGGCACCATACGGCGTTGCCGACCGGCAAACGGGTGATCCACCACGAAAGGCGCCTCGCCGTGCTGACCGACACCGATAGCGTAGATCCGGACGCCGAGCGTGCGGGCCACTTCGGCAGCTGTCTCCGGGCTCAGTTCACCACGGTTGTTCTGGCCATCGGTCAGAAGGATGATGACCTTGCTCTTGGCCTCGGTATCCTTGAGTCGGTTGACGGCCATGGCCAGGGCCGTCCCGATGGCTGTGCCATCCTCGATGACGCCAACTTCCACTTCGCTCAGCATGGACTGAAGAAAGGTGTAATCGAGTGTCAGTGGAGCCTGCGTGTAGGCGTTGGCCGCAAACACGATGAGGCCCAGACGGTCGGAAGTGCGCCCGGCAATGAACTGGGCGCCCACGTTCTTGGCTGCCTCGAAACGGTTTGGCGTAAAGTCCTCGGCACGCATGGAGGTGCTGGTGTCAAGGACCATCATGATGTCGACGCCTTCGGCAAACTGCTCCCTGATGACATTGCGATCCTGCGGCCGGGCCATCGCGATGATGGTCAGCGACAGGCCGGCAATGCGCACGATGGTTGGCAGGGCTCGCAGCCGTACACGCAGCGATGGCCCGGCCGCACGGGCTGCCGATGTGGTCGTGAATCGCATACCGGGGCGTCTCCGCAGGCTGTGCCAGGATTGCCATCCGGCCAGGGGAACGAGTAGGAGGAGAAGAAGCCAGAGAGGCTCAGCGAATTCCATCAGACCTCCTCCGTTTCAGGTTGGGGATGGTCTGTACGGGCGCCCTCTGGCGCATACTGAGCAGCTTCGAGGGCAGCGCGCTGTTCCCGCGCGCGTCGGAGCTCTTCTGCCTTGAACGCAGATTCGGTGCCTTCAATGGCGGTGCGGGTTTGATCCACCATCTCCCGGGTCTGCTCCAGGATGGGGCGCAGATCGGCAAATTTGACCAGGTCAGAATGCGTCAGCACCTTGTCGATCTCTTTCATGACATCGTCAGGCAGCACGGTACCCGATGCAGACGTACGTAATCGAACCAGCAATTCGCGCGTCGTGGTTTCCAGCGCTGGGACATGGGTACGACGGCCTACGTACGTTCGCAGGATGTCGGTCAGCTCCACATAGAAGGGCTTGATGCGTTCTGGGTCAGAGAGGTCTTCCTGCTGCAGGTTGGACAGGCGATCAAGCGCCTGCTGGTAGGGTGGAATGACAGGCTCAGGGGCAATGTCCTCGTTGATTTCTCCCTGCTGCTGCCGGCGCCAGCGCCACAATCCATACAGAACCCCGGCCAGAGCCAGCAGCCCCAGGATCCACGGCCACCAGGAGCGTTCGAACGCGGCCAACTCGGCCAGGTCCTGGATCTCCGTGGCATCATCGGGTACGAGCGAGCCGATACGCAGAAAGGCCGGCGGGGCGAGTGCCTGAAGGGTGTCCCCGTTCGCCGCCAATCCAACCGGAACGCCAGCCACGCGGGCCGTATCCAGGGCAAACGTCGTGACCTCGTAAATGACGGAATCGATACGGCCGCCACTTGGCCAGTTACGGCTGCCCGAGCGGTTCACACCCAGGATCTCGAAATCTCCAAGGGTGAAAAAAGTCGAAGCCCGCAGTGAATCGGGTATCAGGTCGTGCGGAAAAACGGGCTCGCGGGTGCCGTCATGACCGACGACCACTGTCAGTTCGAACCGGTCGCCGACGGTCACGGAGTCCACCGAAAGGTGCGTCTCGTACTGCTGGGCAACCGCCCCAGGCACAAAGGCCAGGACCAGAGCCACGAAAAGCAGCACCGGGCGATATGACGTGTGCAGCGTCATGCGCGGATCATGCGGTTGCGTTGACGGAAAAATCGGATCAGCGGATCGACATACCCTTCATCCGTGATGATGGGGATGGTGTCAACCTTGAGACGCCTGAACA
>JAAZVD010000096.1 GCA_018623785.1 Bacteroidota bacterium
CATGGCGCCAGAGGGTTGTGAGTCCATGTATGTGCTGATTCCAGTTCCAAACCTGAAGGCTTCAACTGATTGGGAATCTGAAAAGCAGGCCTACGCTGATAAAGTCCTCAACTTCCTGGAAAAGTGGGGGATGGAGGATTTGAGAGAGTCATTGGAGGTGTGTCACTTGTTTACTCCAGCCGATTTCAAAACCCAGCTTAACGCTACCCATGGCAATGCATTTGCCCTTGAACCAAGACTGACCCAGACAGCTTGGTTCAGGCCGCACAACCGATCGGAAGACGTGGAGAGGATGTACATCGTGGGTGCGGGTACCCATCCCGGCGCCGGCGTTCCCGGGGTCATGCTGTCGGCCGAGGCCACCCTCTCTTGCATTTTGGAGGATTTGGGTGCTGGAAATCCGGCGGAACGGCCGGTTGAGTCGGACCAAGTGGTCCTTTAAGCCAACGCCTCCCTGTAAGATGCGGCCCCACAAAACATCCACTGTTCAGAACATATGGAAATGATGCACCAGCCACTCGTCGAGTTGGTCGATACCAAAGGCCAACCTGTCGGTACTGCGCCTAAGTTGGACGTCCATCTGGACGGGCGTCTGCATCGTGCCATTTCCGTCTTTGTGTTCGACGACAAGGGGAATGAATTACTCCAGCAGAGAGCTGGACACAAATATCATGCTCCTGGGCTTTGGTCAAATGCCGTGTGTTCTCACCCGCATCCCGGAGAGTGTCCAAGAGCCGCGGCCCATCGTCGACTCGAGGAGGAGTTATCACTTCAGGCAGCGTTGTGTGAGGTGTTCATCATGCGCTATCGCGCAGATGTTGGCGAGGGACTCGTAGAACATGAATACGACCACGTTTTTGTGGCTCGTGCACTGTCGGAGCCGCGCCCCAATCCAGAGGAGGTACAATCTATCCGATGGATGCCCAAGGATACTGTTGGCCAGATGGTGCGCGAGCAACCGAAACTGTTTACTCCTTGGTTCAAACTGGCACATGACGAGGTTTTGTTCAGTCTCCAGGAGTCGCATGGTCAGCATGCGAAGGTGCTGATTACTCCCCGTGGGGATAAGGCCACCTTTCTCTTTCCGGAGGAAGTGGTGGTCGCGGCTTGATCGAACGAGAGTATCGCTAGATCAGATCGGGGTGCCGAGTGGAAGGTTGTTGGATCGTCACGTACCTTTCGTCAGCGTCAGAACCACTGCTCATCTATGGCTGCCTCAGATTCACAACTCGCCGCGGGCCGAAGTTTTGCCAGCGACCTGCGTGAGATTCGCAAGAAGCACGGTGTAGACCGCAAAGCGGTGCTGGACGCTACGCGGCTAGCTGATGACATTATCGAGCAGTTGGAAGAGAACGCATTGGTAAATCATCCGGCGTTCAACCACGTGTACCTTCGAAGCCTTTTACGTGTTTACGGTGAGGCGATTGGTATTGACCGAGAAGATATTCTGACCGCGCTGGATGCTGTTTTTGACGGGTCGTACGCAGGTTCACTGGCTCAGGTCTATCTCGGTCATACACCTGAAGCGGTCGTTAGTGAGGTAGACCCGTCTCAGAGCGCTGTCGAAGAGTACGGCGGAGAGGGGAAGAGCTCTTCTGAAACGGAGGATCCCAGAGCAAACGGTGCAGACAGTCACACCAGTGAAGACACTCACGTCGCTGAGGCCCCAGGCTCGGAGAATTCAGATGACGGACGGGAGGCAACAGGTGGTGCCGAGTCAATTCCGGCCTCCGGGATTAACGAGGATGCCCACCGGTTGAGGGAGCCGGAGGTTGAGGCACCGAGGTCGGCCAGCAAAGCTCCATCCGACCTGTGGGAGCGATTGTTTGGTGGCAAGACGTTTCTGCTACCCAATTTGAGCGGTACAACCATAGCTGTAGCAGTCGGGGTATCGTTCATCGTGCTGGTTTGGTTGGCTGTGACGACACTCCGCAGCCTTTCGGTAAATGACACAACGCTTGTAGTGAGTCCAGATTCAACATTCCAAGAGGCCGTGGTGCTACCCCCGCGGGTTATTCTGCCGGATTCGATTTTAGGCGCCATTATTGCGGCTGACGAGCCTCTAGATCCTATTCGGATAACCGTTGACCGAGATCTCAGAAAGCCCTACTGGGTAGAGTACCAGGACACTCATCGGGTTGCTTTTCGGGAAAGGTTGGTATTGGAACGGGAAGCGGACCACACTCGCGTACTGATAGATGGTTACGTTCTTCCCCAACAATGGTTAGGGGAAGCTGGCCCAGTCGTTATTACGAGGACTCGAGTGCAAGCGTGGCTGGATTCCCTTGTGGCAGAAGGTGTGGCGCCGCAGCGTGATGTCCCTTTTTCGCCGACCGGGATCGAACGTCCATGACATTGCTGCAACGAACGCGCGCATTGCAGGATGCCGCACCGGTTACTTCTGAGGAAGAAGCTGCAGGAAGAGTCGATGGGTTGGTGGACGTACTCAACGCGCATGCTCGTCTATATTATCGGGAAGACAACCCTGTCATTTCTGACGCGGAGTACGATGCCCTCCTCGAACAACTGAAGCACTTGGAGAAGAAGTGGCCGGGACTACGGCGCCTGGACACTCCCACACAGCGCGTGGGGAGCCCTCCCTTGGATGGGTTCGAGAAAGTGCAACATCCACAGCCGTTGCTTTCCCTGGGTAACGCATTCAGTGCGGACGACCTACGGGCATGGTACGAGCGTTGCCTGCGCAGGCTGGATCGGGGAGAAGATGTCGCTCCCGCCATGACGGCAGAGCTGAAAATTGATGGATTGGCTGTGGCGCTTACCTACGAAGGTGGAGTGCTGGTTCGTGCAGCCACCCGGGGTGATGGGCGCGTGGGTGAGGACATCACTGCCAACGTGCGCACAATCCAGAGCGTACCCTTGCGCTTGGATGCTTCCCAGGCCTCTGTTCCTGCGACGGTGGAAGTTCGTGGCGAAGTGTATTTCCCTAAGACGGGATTCGAGGCCTTGAATGCTTCGTTGCGTGCACGGGATCTGAAGCCGTTTGCCAACCCCCGCAATGCCGCTGCAGGATCGCTACGTCAACTGGACTCCTCGATAACTGCTACGCGTGCGCTGGCATTCTTTGCTTATTCCACGGGACCGTCGTCGGGGCCCGTGTCGCCTACGCAAGCCGGGGCGCTGGAAAGGCTACGGGAGTGGGGTTTCTCCATAAATGAGCACGTGCGACGTTTTCTTGCCATGGATGATGTCCTGGAATATTGTCAGGCTTGGACGGACCGACGGGACGACCTGGATTATGAGATTGATGGTGTGGTGGTCAAGATCGATGATCTCGGAATTCAAGAGGAACTGGGAAACGTCTCCAACGCTCCCCGGTGGGCCATCGCGTTCAAATTCCCGGCTCGCGAGTCCACGACCCGACTGACGGACATCATCGTCAACGTGGGCCGCACGGGTATGATTACGCCGGAAGCCGTGCTAGAACCCGTATCCATCGGGGGCGTGACAGTCACTCAGGCCACGCTCCACAACGCGGACTATGTCCGGGATCGGGATATCCGACTCGGCGATACGGTTGTCGTAAAACGCGCTGGAGATGTCATTCCAGCCGTGGTTGCGTCGGTTGCGTCGGTGCGCGACGGATCCGAGCGCGTGTGGGAAATGCCCCAGCGTTGTCCAGCCTGTGACCAGCCGTTGGAACGTCTGGAGGAAGAGGTGGACTCCTACTGCGTGAACGGTGCTTGTCCTGCCCAGTTCATCCGGTTGGTGGAGCACTTCGCCTCCCGCAATGCCATGGATATCGAAGGCTTCGGTTCCAAGCTGGCCGTTGCCTTGGTAGAGGCAGGCCTGATCCGTCGTCTACAGGACATCTACCGGCTGAACAGGGAGGCCTTGCTCGAGCTAGAGGGATTCGGAGAAAAGAAAGCTGATAACCTGCTCGAAGGCATAGAAGCCAGCAAACATCGTCCCTTGTCCCGTGTGCTCTTCGGTCTGGGAATCCGGCATGTAGGCCGGACGACGGCAGAGACGCTTGTTCGGACGCTCCCTGACATGCAAGCGTTCATGCAAAGCCGTGTGGACGACCTGGTAGCGATCGACGGCATCGGGCAGGTCATAGCGCAGAGCCTGGTGGACTGGCTTGCATTGGAGCCGAACCAGGCAATGATCCGGGACATGGAAGAGGCAGGTGTTACCATGACGCGTCTGCCGGAGGAAGCCCCGACCCAAGGGGATGCGGCGCCCTTTGCGGGCCTTACCTTCGTAGTGACAGGCACCCTGCCGACCATGGGGCGCAAGGAGGCACAGGAGTTCATCAAACAGCGTGGTGGAAAAGCCACTGCAAGTGTAAGCGCGCGGACGGACTATCTTGTGATGGGGGAGAACCCAGGTTCCAAGGCTGATAAGGCGGCCGAACTGGGAGTGCCCATCATTGACGAAGAAACATTCAGAGCCATGGGAGGCTGATGCATGCTACAGCCGTTCGACTATATCGTCATCGTGACCTATCTGGTAGGTGTTGTCCTTTTCGGTATCCGGACGGCAGGCAAGCAGCGTTCGGTCAAAGACTATTTCCTGGGCTCGAAAGAAATGCCCTGGTGGGCCATTTCCTTTTCCATCGTGGCCACCGAGACGAGCACGCTGACCGTTATCGGTATACCTGCGGTTGCTTACGGTGGAGCGCTCACCTTTTTCCAGTTGACCCTCGGATACCTTGCGGGGCGCATTGTCGTGGCCATCTGGTTCCTGCCCCGCTATGCGGCCGGTGATATGCAGACAGCCTACGCTCTTCTCGGAGAGCGTTTCGGTGGGCGACTGCAGCGACTTTCCAGTGCGACATTCTTGGTCACCCGGCTCCTGGCTGACGGTGTTCGGCTGTTTGCAACGGCCATTCCCATCCGCATCATCGCCTTATCGGCAGGTTTGGATATCGGATATCCTGCTATAATCCTCGGCATCGGCGTGCTGACGGCACTCTACACGTATGTCGGTGGATTCAAAGCCGTCGTCTGGATGGACGTGGTCCAAATGAGTGTGTACGTAGTGGGTGCCCTTTTCACCCTGTTCCTTTTGTGGTCGGAGATCGGCACCGGCGCCGCTCCTGCGCTGGCAGAGGCAGGGAAGTTGCAGGTATTCGCGTTCAGCACTTCCCTTGCCGACATTCTGACCAGCCCCTACACCCTAGTCACGGCAGTCATCGGGGGCGGCATCTTCTCGATGGCATCGCACGGTACGGACCAGTTGATCGTTCAACGGCTTCTGTCGTGCCGATCGTTGGGCGATGCACGCAAAGCGCTTATCGGCAGCGCGTTTTTCGTGATGATCCAGTTTGCCATTTTCCTGGCCGTGGGTGCCTTGCTGTGGGTCTATTACGGCGGCCAGGATGCCGCTGCACTAGGACTGACGCGGGCCGACGAGATCTTTCCGAAGTTCATTGTTGAGCAGTTGCCGACAGGTCTGGCTGGACTCGTGCTGGCAGGCATCCTGGCCGCTGCGATGAGTACGCTGTCCTCGTCCCTGAATGCGCTTGCCAGTTCGTCTTTGAATGATCTGCTCGGTGCGAAGGCGGCAACGCTGGATGAAGCGACGGGCTTGAAGTGGTCCCGCTTGTTGACCCTCGGCTGGGCCCTTGTTTTCGTTTTCTTCGCTACGCTGTTTGAGGATCAGCAGAACCCGGTAGTGGAACTGGGCCTGTCGATTGCTTCGTTTACCTACGGCTCCTTGCTGGGTGCGTTCTTGCTGGGCCTCCTCGTGCGACGCGTCCGCGAGGCTGATGCCATCGTTGGTTTTCTTGCAGGTATCGTGGCCATGGTGGCTATCATTTTCGGGCTCTGGACCACCGCCGATGGAGCATGGGTCTTTCTTTTCAATCCTTCTGACAGTGTCAAGCTCTCGGAGGGACTGACTGCGTTAGCTTGGCCCTGGTACACTGCAGTTGGCGCGTCCATAACCATGGCGGTCGGATCCTTGCTCTCCGTCCGGCATAGGTAAAGAATGTCGCTTTTCAAACGCATACCCTTCCTGAAACCGCGCGTACGGCCTGTCGGGGACACCTTGGAGGCGGGTGGCGATCCTGCTGCCGAACGAACACGAAAGCGGCGCGCTCAAGCCGTAAAGGCATCGCTCTTGGCCAGTATAGTGGTTTTGACGATGATTGCCTTTCCGCGGGGTACTGTGTACCAGTACACGGTCGAGCCAGATGAGATCTGGCGGCAACCCAACCTGCATGCGCCATTCACCTTTGCCATCCTAAAACCTGAGGCGCAGTTGGAGGCTGAGCGGGATGCCATACGAAGAGCAACGGCTCCTGTTTTCAAGGGAGATGAAAGTGCCGTAGTGTCTGTGCAAGACCA
>JAAZVD010000097.1 GCA_018623785.1 Bacteroidota bacterium
CCATGCTCGAATCCGTCCATATCCTTGCCGGTGTCATAGACGCGTTCCGAAAAGGCTGCCTGGTAAGAATCGAAGCCGATCGTGAGCGCTGCCGCGAGCTCCTTGAGCTCAATCCATCCATTGCCACGGCCCTCAACCGCACGATCGGGTACGATTTGGCTTCGAAAGTGGCCAAGAAATCCGCCGCCGAGAAGAAATCAGTGCGGGATGTGGTCCTTGAGATGGCCCTTTTGGATGAGGCCACGCTGAATGATGTGTTGGACGTGCGTCATATGACGGAGCCCGGAGTACCCGGCGAATGACGGTTCCAGGTGCCGACGCATACCCTTTCGGAACTGAGCCCCCATGGACGCACTCCCTTTGCAGGGGATTGACCGTTCTCGAGCTGGCCAGTGTGTTGGCCGGTCCAAGTGCTGGTCAGTTCTTCGCCGAACTCGGTGCGCGCGTCATCAAGGTAGAGAATCCGTCCACCCGGGGAGATGTAACACGGACTTGGTGCGTACCCGGGGAAGCCGACTCCGATCGAACGTCCTATTTCCATGCCTGTAACTGGGGCAAGGAATCGATCGCTCTTGACCTGAAGAGTGAGGCAGGTATCAGCGTCATGCATGAACTGGTAGCCGCGTCCGACATCGTTATCAGCAACTTCGTCCCGCGGGCCGCGCGCAAACTCAAGGCCGACTATGAGACCTTGCGATCGGTCAATCCGGGTATCATCCTCGGATCGATCATCGGATACCACCCTGATTCGGACAGGCCCGGTTATGATGCCATCATCCAGGCCGAAGCGGGCTACTACTACCTGAACGGAGACCCCCGATCGGCGGACCTACACCCCATGAAGATGCCTGTGCCCCTCATGGACAATTTGGCGGGGCATCAGCTTAAACAGGCCTTGTTGATGGCCTTGCTGCGCAAAGCATCCACGGGAAAAGGTGCACACGTAACGATAAGCCTTTACGATGCAGCTGTCTGTGCCCTGACCAATCAGGCAACAGGTTGGTTGGTTGCCGGACGTGTTCCTGAACCGCTAGGATCGGAACATCCCAACATTGCGCCCTACGGTGCGGTATACCAGACATCCGACGAAAAAGCACTCGTACTTGCCGTAGGCACTGATCGCCAACTCCTCAGCTTGTGCGACATCCTGAACCTCCCCGATCTGGCAACTGACAGACGATTCCGTCACAATCAGGATCGGATAGCCCACCGGAAGGAGCTCAAAGAACTACTCCAGAGAGCGATACAGCGGTTTGACAGGGATGTCCTTCTGGCAGCGTGCAAAGCGGCAGGCATCCCAGCCGGAGCGGTTCGGAGGATAAACGAGGTCTTTGACGAGACGCCAGACCATCTGCTTCTTCCCGGTCCGGACGGAGCCGCCCGGGGCGTACGCGAGACAGCTATCTGGCCTCCATCAGCGCCCGAAAAGCTGGATCAGCTGGCCTATCCTCCTGCCTATGCAGCCGATACGGAGCGTGTGCTCTCGGATGTTCTGAAAAAGAGCACCGAAGACATTCGCTCGTTGCTTTCAGCAGGAGCTGGGGAGCAAGCCTGATTCAGAACCGCGCTCACGGCACCACCGCCGTCGAGTCCATGTCAGGGACACCGAGACGGTTTTGTAAATCCGAGGCCAGGAACAGGCCACGTTCCCCGTCCGCAGCACGGACACGAGCCACTTCGTCCGGGAGCACAGGGTCGGCATCGTTTTCAAAGGAGGAGCGCACGAACGTCAATACCGCCGCCACTTGCTCATCCGTCAGAAAGCCGTGGGGTGCCATGGCATTGTTGTAGGTCTGACCCTGGACCTCGATTGGCCCCTGCATCCCGTATAGAACGAGACGAATAAGCCGACCCTTATCTCCATTGACCCACTCCGTACCTCTGATCGGCGGAAAGGCCCTCTCGATACCGTTACCCTCTGCCTGATGACACTGTGCACAGTAGCGGGTATAGATTTGCTGTCCGGTAACCGGTGTCGGCTGGGGCTGACAACCCGTGGATACGGCAATCATGGTCAGCATAAACAGCGCTCCGAATACGAACGAGGCAAAAGAGGTTTGGGTAGAGCTTGGTTTCATGGTCATCCTATGATGTGTAAGGCATCTCCCTGCTTCAGCGTTCCACCCTGAACAACAGAGAAGAGGGCGCCCCTCAATGTCAGTTCCGAGACTGCTTTACGCGCTTCCTCTGAGATACGCGCTGCAAACAGCGTGCAGGGACGATGCACCTTCTGGGCCCTTTCAAGGATTACCGAGGGCCCGATACAAATCTTCGTCCCAGGCTGAAGTTGTCTCAAGTCGAGACCTTCTACAACAAGATTGTCTCCGGGTGTGTCGACGGTGGTACCCAAGGCGTGAAGGACCTCCCATGCGACCGCGGTCACTTCACGCCCCGGAATTCGCTCACCCTTCCACCAATCCTTTTTGTGGTGATCTCCAACCAAGCCAACACCCTTCGCTACCACGGCTTCCTCCACCTGTGCGTGGACTCCCACTGCCGGCTTCTGGATGATCGCGTGTAGACAGGCAGGTCCAGGGTAAATCAGACGGCTTAAACGATCCGTCAGGGATGCCGTGTCGGTCATAGTCGATTCCCGTGATGGTTCCTTGGGGGGCTTGGGGCCGAGCGCTCTTCCATCACCCGCAGGGATAATTCTCAGCCTTTCCAGAAGATTACAGATCCCAGGGCGGATCACTGATTCCCTTCATGCGCCGGGTCTCTTTCATGAACACCTGCTGGGTACCATGGATCCTGGTACCGTCTGTGTCGCTGCGGAGGCGATAGACACCCTCGGAATCCAACTCCCATGTAGATGAACGATCGGCCAGACTGACTTCCAGAATACGCTGCAACCGCTGTCTGAGTCGCTTCTGTGCAATCTCAACGATGACCTCCACACGGTCGTCGAGATTCCGACGCTGCCAATCTGCACTTCCGATGAAGTAGCGGGGCTTGCCGTTGTTGCCGAACCCGTAAATGCGGCTGTGTTCCAGAAATCGACCGATAATGCTGGTAACCCTGATATTTTCCGAAAAACGGGGTACACCGGGTCGCAGTCGACAATGACCACGGATGATCAGGTCGATGTCGACACCCGCCTGCGAAGCACCATACAACGCATTGATGATGATGGGATCATCAAGTGCATTCATTTTGGCAACGATACGTCCGTTGTTATGGGCCTTTTGGTGGGCTATCTCCTCCTCGATGCGATCCAGGAAGAACTGCCGCATATCCCTCGGCGCCACAATCAACTTCTTGTAGTGCTGCTCAGGTGAATACCCGGTCAGGTAATGGAACAGATTGACCAGATCATCACCCGTTCGCCGCGAGCGTGTCAGCAAACCAAGGTCGGTATACAATTTGGCCGTGGAGGGATGGTAATTCCCCGTGCCGATATGACAATAGGTGCGCAGAGCCTGCCCCTCGCGGCGCACAACAAGAGTGGTCTTGCAATGGGTTTTGAGACCTACCAACCCGTAGGTAACGTGTACGCCATGCTGCTCCAGCATCTGGCCCCACTCAATGTTGTTCTGTTCGTCAAAACGCGCCTTTACTTCCACCAGCACGGCCACCTGCTTCCCGGCATCAGCAGCTCTCAGTAACGCCTTGACCACAGGTGATTCATCCGAAGTGCGATACAGGGTCTGTTTGATGGCCACGACGTCTGGATCAGCCGCTGCTTCCTCGATAAAACGAAGCACAGTGGTTGCAAAGGACTCATAAGGATGATGTACCAGGAGGTCTCCCTGCCTAAGGATCTCAAAAATATTCAGGCGATCCTTGACCTCGCCTTCGTGAAGGAGCCGCGTCGGTGTAACGGGGTCCCACGGCTCGTATTTGAACTCGGGGCGATCCAAATCGGCAAATTGGCTGACAGAACCGAGATCCAGATCACCTTCGACCATATAGACATCCTCGGGCTGCAGGGACAGCTCGCGGGAAAGTAACTCAAGAACCTCCTGCGGTATATCGGGGGTAACCTCCAATCGCACGATAGGTGCGAACCGACGTTCTTGAAGCTCCTCCGAAATCATCTCGATGAGATCGTCGGCAACTTCCTCGTCGCGTTTCAAGTCTGCATTTCGTGTGATGCGAAACGGATGAACGCCCACCACCTTCATGCCCCGAAACAGCTCCCCCACATTATGAGCGATGAGCTCTTCGAGTGGTACCCATCCAGACCCGTTTGGGAGCTCAACCCATCGTCCTTGACTCGTCGGGACCTTTATCCGAGCAAAATGCTCTGTTTTACGCCCCGGATGTTTAAGCGTAACGGCCAGCGACAAACTCAGATTGGAGATGAACGGAAAGGGGTGACCTGGGTCCACTGCCAGCGGCGTCAAAACTGGGAAGATGTGGGTCAGAAAGTATTTCTGCAGCCATTCCTTCTGCCGCTCCGTGCACGCCTCGTAGGATAGAACGTGCAAGCCAGCCTCCCGTGCAAGAGAGGGCTTCAGGTCTTCTTCCCATGTCCGTGACAGTGCACGATTCATTTCCAGAACCGCCTCGCGAGCGAGACGCAGCTGCTCTCCGGGGGTCCGTCCATCAGGAGATGGGCGCTGTACACCGGCTGCGAGCTGTCGTTTGAGACCACCCATCCGTTTCCGAAAAAACTCGTCCAGATTGGTGAAGGCTATGGACAGGAATCGAAGCCGCTCGAGAAGAGGCACGCGCTCGTCCCGTGCCTGGTGGAGCACTCGCCAGTTGAAATCCAGCCAACTCAACTCCCTGTTGAACAGGAGTCGATGGCTACCCTCGAGTGTGGAACCGGTTATGGCATGTGGCTGTGTCGCGCGGGGTATCACACTAAGCAGCTGATAGGAGTCTTCGGTGCCAACGGAGCGAAGATCCTCGGGGGCCATGCCCGGGTCGGATTTTGGGGACGTTTGCATACAGGTAGTTCAGATTCTGAGCCAACCTATACGGTTTCGATGAACTTTCGCTCCTTGACATTCTGCTCAAATCGCTTCAGTTCAACGAGTTTACGGTTCAATTCATGCGTATCCCTGCCGTCTCTCTCCGCCTGGAAAATATCCTGTCGCAGTCGGTCCTCCCGCTCGCGCAGGCGGTGGAGCTTCAACAGAACCATGGCACCCGCCGCAGCCTCTGTCGCGTTTTCATCCAGCCCGGGAACGCGGATATTCTTACGCCGACCCCAGTTGTCTGAAGGTTGGTACTCTGTGGTAAGAATCTCAGCCGTCAGCGATCGGATATCCTCTTCAACCGTGTGAGACAGGAAGACGTCACGATTGAAGTCATCGGTTTCGTACTGGTTAACCAACATGGCTGCCATTCGGCGAGAGGGCCCCTCGGTAAAATCCGACAACGGCATGTTGCCCATGATCCATTCGATCATGTCCAACCCCCCTTCCAGCATCAATCGGAGAAGACGTTTTTCGGGCGGAAGCGGTGCCTGATCCTGGCCAGGACGTCGTTTCAATGCCGGTTCCTCAGAGGATACCGCTACTTTTCGGGCATCCCTGCGCTCCTGACGGACTTCGGCGCGGCGCTCTCCGCGCCGCGCCGCCTCCATGACGGGCCGCAGCTGAATGTCCGGAATGTCCAGCACAGAGGCTGCCGTACGCAGGTACGACTCTCGAACCAGATCATCCGGTATCAGCGCCACCGACTGTACAATGGTTCGCTGCACCGCTGCTCGACCCTCTGGTGTCTCCATACTCCCGGCAGCCTTGGCATTGGCATGAATGAAATCCACGAAATGCTGTCGCTGGTCACGCAGGTATGCCTCGAAGGCCGGACCGCCATGCGTGCGAACGTACGAATCAGGATCTTCGCCATCCGGAAGCCTTACCGCATACGGGATCAGACCGCTCTTTAAGATCAGATCGATCCCCCGCAAGGCAGCCCGAAGACCAGCTTTGTCTGCATCATAGAGCAGAACAATGGTCTTTGCATATCGCGCCAGAACGGCAACCTGATCGGATGTCAATGCTGTACCCGAAGAGGCTACAACGTGCTGCACGCCAGCCTGATACAACGAAATAACGTCTGTATACCCTTCAACAAGAATGGCCTCCTCCCGACTTCGGATCGCGTTTTTGGCATGGTAGAGCCCGTATAGCACGCGGCTCTTGCTGTAGACCGACGACTCCGGCGAGTTGATGTACTTGGGCTCATCATCTTCCCGAATGATGCGCCCACCGAACCCGAGTACCTTGCCA
>JAAZVD010000098.1 GCA_018623785.1 Bacteroidota bacterium
CATGATCCAGAAAGTATCCGGTTTGGGCTTGCGCCTCAGTGGGCATCAGAAATCCGACTACCAGACAGACAACGCCAACGGTCCGAAACGAGGAGTGCATGACAATCGATATATTGTGGGGTAGTCACAGTCTACGCATTTCAACAACCATGTACGACCGTCCGCAACGCTTGGAATTGAGGCAACCCTTACCGAAGACTCCCTCGTCTGAAGGGACACAGGAGAGTGCGCTGTCGAGTACCCATTACTGGGACTGGTGCCCGCGCTGCTCGAGTCGCCTCGAATCCATGAAGTGCAAATACGTGTGTCGTCGTTGCGGCTACTTCATGTCCTGTGCCGACTTCGACTGACCCGGTCATTCATAGACATCGAATAAGTAGGCGTATTTGATCGTGAGTCCCTTGACGATAGGCTGGCCGGGGAACGTGTCGTTCATGGTCAGGCTGTCCAGCCTGTTGACGGAGTTGTATACGACAAAAAGCCCCGTATTCGCTGCCTGCAACCATCCGAATCGGATGTTCATGGACCATTCCTCAGACTGATCATTGTATTGGCCGAGAGCCTGCAGGTAGATCCGAGGGGAAAAAGAATACGACGCGCGCGCCCGAAACAGGTTGGTGATGAACGCACCACCGGGAAGGTCCACCCGGTTATGTCCCAAGGCGAATTCTGCCGTGATCTTCTCCCCGTAGCGGGCACTGAGTTCCGGGACCCAGGCCGTTCGTTTTCCGCCGAAAAACCCACCCTGATTCAGGCGAATCTCGAACCGGACAGGACTACGCTCTGGCATCATGGCAACCATCTGCCATTCAGCATGTGAATAACTTCCTTCAGGCACGACTACGCCATCGGCAATTTCGAAAGCCGACCCGACGCCCTCAAGCGTCCAGTTCCTGCCGGTGTGAATCTCGTATCCCGATCGCCACTCCCAGTGGTTGTCCACATGCAGATATCCGGTCTGCTGGAATCCGTCGCGTTTCCAATACCCTCTGTACGTGACATGAGGGCGAAGCTCCTGAAGCTGAAAGAAATCTGCTGGGCGGAACCGGGAAAAAACGGTGGTGGATACCTTCCGATAATCGGTTCGACGCAGGAACCCGATACCGGGGTTGAAATCCTCCGCCACCTCCGTGTATCCAAACGAGAGGATACCCCGCTCGTTGGAGTAGGAGGCCATCAGGTGGCCGGCCTGTGCGTTACCATCCAGCCCGGGCGTGTCCGAGCGTGCGTAGAACCCCGAGATGGTTCCGTATTCCCCAATACCCCATCGCCCATCTACCGCGTATACCCGGTTCCAGGCATCGTTTGCTGCCAGTTCTCCCGTATCCATGCGGTTGGTGAACAGCACGCCGACGGCCGATCTGTTTTTCATTTCCCGAAGCAGCCGCGCTACACCAAAGTTGGAGGCTGCCAAAAGCGAGCCCACTGATTCAGTCTGCATCTCGAGAAGACCGACCTTCCACGCACCCACGCTTCCCGTCATGCGGACCCCGCCAAGAATGGGTACCGTGGACCCATCCTCAGCGATGCCGATTCGGCGACTGAAGAAGACTTCCGTTTCACCACTTTCGCCGACGGAAAAGAGTCCTGCATTTTCGAGGAAAAACGGGCGCTTTTCCGGGAAAAAGAGCGAAAAGCGATCCAGATTGACTTGCTGTTCGTCAACTTCAACCTGAGCAAAATCCGTATTGAGGGTGGCATCGAGCGTCAGGCTCGGTGTTATCGAGTATTTCAGATCGGCACCAAAATCAGCGCCGAGGTCCGTTTCCGGGCTTGCAACCGTGTAATCGTGCTGTGCCGAGGAAAGGGCATAGGGTAGCACCTTCAAATTCCGTGGAACCGGAACCTGAAGGTTCGAGAGGGTCCCTGCATGGGTTACCCGGGTCAGGGAAAACTGCCGCTCGAGAGGAGCCCAGAAGGCTGTTTCGTTATGGCGACGAATGGTCCGTTCGAAGTTGATTCCCCATGTCTGAAGGGCATCCTTCGGGAATCGAAGCGTCGTAAATGGGATGGCGAACTCTGCTACCCAGCCATGCTCCGTAACCCGTGTCACTACGTCCCAAGAAGCATCCCAATTGACATTCAGCCCACCACCAGACCCGCCGCTCATCCGGCCGCCGAAGCCGGTGCCACCCGAGGAGCCGATCAGCTGGGCATCATACTCGGCACCGGCCACGTTCGTACCAAACACAAACCCGTTTTGTTGATCGGAAAAGGTGTCCAGAATGAACCGGAAGCTGTCGGAGTCTCCCAATGAGGCATCCCTCCTGCGGTCGGATACAATCAAGGCTGAGGGATCGGGATCCAGCAATATGACGCCCAGATACAGCGTGCTGCCAAAGACACCCACTCTCACAAAGGTATCATAACTGGCTGGTTGACCATCGAAAGGCGTCGTCTGGGTAAAGCCGTTCACGTAGGGGACGCGCTCCCAGGCTGCATCGCCTTCAACGATGCCGTCCAGAACAGGTGCTGCCGGAAGGGTGACCGCCTGCGCTTCGGGTCGATTTGCCACCTGCGAAAATGCCGGGTGTACCCCTGTCAGAAACAGGCAGATAGCCAAGGTTGCCGTCCGTCGTGCCCAAGCAGGGACTGAAAACGCGACTCGTGTAATCATTCGTGGGTTGCACCGATGGTTTTGAGTGATTCCTGCGCAAGGACTACCCGCTGAAGCAGCTCATCATACTGAGCCTGCAGCTCCTGCAGGCGTTGATAGGCTTGATTTCCGGGTTTTTGGTCCGCTGCCATGACCATGCTGCGAAGATATCCTATCTGATTCTGAAGCATGGGTGGTGGATAGCTGTCCGAATTGTCCGTAACCAGGCGACCGCGGATCTCTTGAAGTTCGTGCACCGGATTGGCTTCAGCCTCGGCAAGGCGCCGCCGCCGATCCCGTCGACCCGTTGGGGGCGTCTCAACCTCTTCCGGAGCGCGTTCCAGCAGATCATCAATCCGGTCCACCAGATCGGCGGCGGCGCCCTCCAGCGTGCGAATCTCCCACGCCAAGGTGTACTGTTCCTTGAGGTCAGCAACAGAAACCCCTTCGGCCACCACCTTTGGGTCAGGGACGAGTTGGACGTCCACCTCGGCGGTCCAATTCCCTACGCTCAGTCGCGCTTGGTACATACCCGGCACGGCACGCAGGGCACCGACGGGCTTGCCGCTTGCACGTACAGGACCATCAATGGAGAAATCCCACACAAAACGGTTCAATCCTGATTCCATGTCCAGTCCCTCCACCGGCGCGGGAGCCGCCTGCGGACCGCGCATCCCTTGCTCCGCTGCTTCGGGCTGGGATGATGTCGTGTTGCGGAATTGCCGGACGGTGCGGCCCTCATGCAGGATCTCCAGGGTAATGTCGGCATCGGTTACCTCGGCCAGCCAGTAGTCGAAAACCACTCCTGCAGACGTGTACTGAGGATCAGCTGGACCCGCCCGACGGGCATATCGCCGCTCCAGAACTACCGTATCCGGAGCGATCAATCCAGGCAGGTCCGGATCCATAAACCGACGCAGCGGCTCGATGCGATCCATGATCCAGAAGCCGCGGCCCATGGTGGAAAGCACGACATCGCCCCTGAAAATGCGTAGGTCCGTGATCGGCGATGCCGGCAGGCCCTGATCGAATCGGTGCCACTGACCGCCATCATCGAGCGAAACGAACAGCCCGTATTCCGTTCCTGCAAACAGGAGCCCCTCCCGCTGCGGATCCTCCCGGACTACGCGCACGGGCGTATCGATCGGGATGCCATTTGAGCCGTCCGTCAGCCGCGTCCAGGTCGCCCCGAAATCATCCGTACGGTAGGCATAGGGCTCGAAGTCATTGAGCAGGTATCTGTATCCGGCCACATACGCCGTCCCTGGATGGTGGGGACTCGGATCAATATGCTGGATCCTTCCCTCGGGCGGCATGCCAGGCGGTGTCACCTCTGTCCAGGTCGCTCCACCATCCCGTGTCAGATGTACGGGGCCATCGTTGGCACCGGTCCAGATGAGTCCTTCCACCAACGGGGATTCCTCAATGGCATACAGGGTGGAGTAATGCTCTTCTCCGGTGATATCCCGGGTGATGGGTCCGCCGGAAACAACCTGCCGTTCCGGTCGGAATGCCGTCAGATCCGGAGATACGGTCTCCCAGGTGATACCGCCATCGGTCGTTTTGTGCACGTACTGCGAGCCGTGGTAGACCGTGTTGGGATCGTGCGGGGAAACCTCAATCGGGACGGTCCGCTGGAACCGATAGGGCAATTCGGCCGGATTACGACCGTACATGTTCATGGCACCCACGTAATAATTGCGGGACTGCCCGGTACGATCCGAGTACAGATAGAAACGACCCTTGCAGTTCGAGTAGACGACCTCGGGATCTCCCGGTTTGGGCACGGCAGGACCTGTTTCGCAACCTCCAACCGCTTCCCAATACGCTTCCGGTCCGCCGACGCGGTTGCCGGTGACATTCGAAGGTACACGGATCGTCGTATTGTCCTGCTGACCGGCATAGAGCCAGTATGGATCCCGATCGTCGATATCCACCTGGTAGAGCTCGGCGGTCGGCTGGTTGTGCTGGGTGGACCATGATTGCCCACCATCCATCGTAACGTTCACCCCCCCGTCGTTGGACTGGATCCATATGTCAGGATCATCCGGATTGATCCAGATGTCGTGGTTATCGCCATGGGGCGTGGAGCGCCGCTCCCAGGTCTTTCCCCCGTCCCCGGATACGAAGAAGCGCGTGCTGCTGGCGAATACCTTGTCGGGATCGGTCGGGTCCACGTCGACATTCGTGTAGTAGAAGGGACGGTCCATCAACCCGTCGTGGGTGGAGACCAAGTGCCACGTCTCCCCTTCATCGTTGGAGCGGTATAAGCCTTCCTGATCCGGTGTGGTCTCAACGAGCGCATACACGCGGCTCGGATCGGCCGGTGTGACGGCAAAATCGATCTTGCCGATCAAATGGTCCGGGAGACCCTCGGTCTTCATGTTCCAGGTTTCGCCGCCGTCGCGGGATACATAGATGCCGTTTTCGCTGCCATCATCCCCGGAAATGATGGTCCACGGCTTGCGTTCGGCGCGCCACATCGAAGCGTAAATCGTGGATGGATCCGTCGGATGAAGCTCGAGATCTATTCCGCCGGTCTTGTCCGATACGAACAGGACATGATCCCAGGTGTCGCCACCATCGGTGGAGCGGAAAATGCCCCGCTCGGGGTTAATACCGAAGGGACTTCCGAGGGCCGCGACCCAAACGACCTCTGGATTGGTTGGATGGACCACCACGGCACCGATCTGCCCGGTATCCCGGAGCCCCATGAACTCCCAGGTTTCTCCGCCATCCGTAGACTTATACAGCCCGCGACCAATGATGACGTTGCTTCGGATACCATCGGATCCCGTGCCTACGTAGATAATGTCCGGATCGGAGTCGGCGATATCGATCGAGCCTATGGAGCCGGTTTCGAAATAGCCGTCGGACAGGTTATGCCAGCTGGCACCGGCATCGGTCGTCTTCCACACACCACCACCGGTCGAGCCCATCACGAACATGTGCGGATCGGAGCGATGGCCAGCCACGGCCGTGACCCGTCCCCCGCGGGAGGGGCCCACGTACCTGAACTGAAGATCGCCGAATTGTTCGGTCAGCAAGGATATCTCCGGAACAGATGATTCCTGAGCGCTGGCGGAAGAGGCCGCCACCAGTAGTAGTACGATCAAAAGGAAAACCGGGGTGCGCAACATGTCGTTCGGGATAGTGGATGACGAGAAGCGTGCCAACCTACCAACGTCCCGGGCAGCGGTCAACCCAGTGCCAGGCACCGGTCGGATTCATAACGTTCTCGATGGATCGTCGACCCGGAAGGACGTATCATGCCCGATCCCACCAAATAAGCGCCACTCACGGCCCGTCCATTTTTCAGGCTGCAGCCGATTTTTGCCCACTGAGTCATGCTGATTTTGATCAAGAACGCAGACGTTTTTGCGCCGCAGCCGCTGGGCATCCGGCACGTGCTCGTTGCCGGAGGCCGTACCGAAGCGGAAATCCGGGAGTTGGCTACAATAGCCGGAGAGGCTGGTGTAGAAGAGATCTTGGTAGCCGACTGCGTTGGATACGAAAGTGAGCTGGGCCCCATGGGTGTGCCC
>JAAZVD010000099.1 GCA_018623785.1 Bacteroidota bacterium
CGTGATGCCTTTGTTGCGCAGGTCAATCAGAGCGAGATGATTGTCCGTACCGCCGGAGACGACCTGGTAGCCCCGCTCGATGAATGCCTGCGTCATGGCCTGGGCATTGTCCACCACCTGCTGTGCGTAGGCTTTGAAGTCTTCGTGCAAGGCTTCTTGAAACGCTACGGCTTTGGCTGCAATGACGTGCATGAGAGGCCCTCCCTGCATACCGGGAAAAACGGACGAATCGAATAATTCGCTCCAATTCTTGACTCGGCCCGACTTGGGCGCCACCTTGCCCAGCGTGTTCTCGCCGTCCTTGCCGATAAGCAGCATACCCGCCCGCGGGCCGCGCAAAGTCTTGTGCGTTGTCGTGGAAACGATGTGGCAGTACGGCATGGGATCGTTCAGCACACCTGCCGCAATCAACCCGGCTGTGTGGGCCATGTCCATCCATAGGAATGCCCCTACCTCGTCGGCAATCTCTCTAAAAGCCGCGTAGTCAAAATCACGGGCGTAGGCCGATGCGCCAATGGAAATCATACGAGGCCGGATAGCCTTTGCTTTCTCCCGGACCTTGTTCATGTCAATCCGGCCGGCCAACGGGCCCTCTTTGTCCACACCGTAGTACTCGGCCTTGTACAGGATACCGGAGAAGTTGACCGGGCTGCCGTGCGTCAAGTGACCACCATGGGCCAGGTCCAATCCGAGAAACGTATCCCCGGGGCGCATCAGCGTTAGGTAAATGGAGGCGTTGGCATTGGCGCCTGAATGGGGCTGTACGTTGACCCAGTCGCATCCAAAGAGCTCCTTGGCACGGTCCCTCGCAATATTTTCCACCTGATCCACGACCTGGCATCCCCCGTAGTACCGCTTCCCCGGAAGTCCCTCGGCGTACTTATTGGTCAGAGGCGATCCCATGGCCTGCATGACAGGACGCGAGACAAAATTCTCCGATGCAATCAGTTCCAGTCCGTCGTTCTGGCGGGCGACTTCTTGTGCCAGGAGATCATGAATGACGGGATCCGTTTCCAGAAGCTGGGCCATATCGGGAAGGGCAAAGTGTGATGTAGAATGGAACGGCTTGCGTCCACTATTGTGGCAACGTGGCACGGCACCGTGGACGTGCGATGCAAAACTACGGGATACGGCTCAATTGGTCATGGCGTAGACGAGGATATTCGCACCCATCTGCAGGGCTGCCTGTCGCAATTCCTCGGGTTTTTCGTGTACCGTCATGGGCTCCCAGCCATCACCCAGATCGGACTCGTAGGTATAGAAAACCATCAAACGGCCGTTTTCATCAAAGAGACCGAATCCCTGGGGCGGCTTGCCATCATGCTCGTGCACTTTAGGTAGCCCGTTCGGAAAGTCGTACACCGTGTGAAAAATGGGGTGGTCAAAGGGCACCTCGATGAATTCCTGCCCGGGGAAAACTTTCTGCATCTCCCTGCGCAGGTAGGTGTCCAATCCATAGTTGTCGTCGACATGTAGGAATCCGCCCCGCTGCAAGTAATGCCTCAAGCGCAGCGCTTCTGAGTTCGAGAAACGCATGTTGCCGTGCCCCGTCAGGTACAGGTACGGAAATGCGTAAAGATTTTCGCTGGAAAGCTCCACCACGTCCTCTTCCGGAGCGACGGCTACAAGTGTCTGCTGTCGGACAAATGCCAGCAACGCCGGTAACGATTCCGGATCAGAATACCAATCCCCACCCCCGTCGTATTTGACACGGGCAACTGTGAAGGCATCGGCTGCCGCTTCCTGGGCCGATGCAGGGTTCGGCAGAAGGCTGGCAATCAGGACAAGTCCAAGTAGGAATAGAGGCATTCGCGTAGGCATGCTCGGCTCTACGATGTTACCATCAATTGGTTTTCTTGAAGCACCGGGTTTTCCTGCGGACCACGTCGATCAGGAGTGGGACGTTATCTCGTCTGCTGCTGGCTGTGCGAAGCATTGGTGATGATTGGACAGGCAAACGGGAATGCCGGCTGTATGTGGTAGATTCAGTATCCTTGAGTCGTCTTTTTCACCCACGAAACTGATTTCCCTTCCGGCATGCAGGCCTACCTGAACGACTGTATCCTCTCCGCTCTCGACGCCATGGGTGGCGCGCCGGACGGTTTTTCGCCCGAGTTTGAGCAGCCGGCCAATCCCGATCATGGGGATCTCTCATGCAATGCCGCCATGCAGCTGGCGCGACATTTCCGGAAATCACCCCGTGTCATAGCAGACGAGTTGGCTGGTCATCTGAGTGCCTTGCCGTTGGACCCGAAACGCGTTGCTTCCGTCGAGGTAGCCGGACCGGGATTCCTCAACTTCCGGTTTGCCGATGCCCACCTGGCCGACCAATTGAAGCAGATCATCGACGCCGGTGCGGCTTTCGGAAAGACCACCTCTGGAACGGGAAAACGAGCACTGGTGGAATTCGTGAGTGCCAACCCGACCGGGCCCCTGACAGTGGGACACGGACGCAACGCGGTACTTGGAGACACCGTAGCCAACCTGCTGGAGTGGGCGGGCTACGAAGTGGACCGGGAATACTATTTCAATGATGCCGGCCGCCAGATGCGCATCCTTGGCGAGTCGGTGCGCGCTCGCTACATGGCGCACGTCAACCCCGACATCCCGACCAAAGAAATCGGAGAGGGCGAAGAGGTGCTCACCGTACCGGAGCCGTTTCCCGAAGACGGCTATCGTGGCGAGTACATCGATGCCATTGCCGGGGACCTTTTCGAGACACACGGAGGTGACCTGGACACCGCTGACCTCGACCCCTTCAAGAAAGCCGCCGAAAAGCAGATCTTCGCGGACATCGAAGCCACGCTGAAACGCCTTGGCATCCACATGGACTCGTTCTTCAACGAGCGCACCCTTTATGAGACGAACCGGGTCTGGGAAATCATTGAAGCCTTCCGGGAAAAGAACCTTGCCTACGACAAGGACGGTGCCGTATGGTTTAAGACCACCGAATTCGGCAAGGAGGCGGACACTGTGCTGGTCAAGAGCACAGGCGAGCCTACCTACCGCCTGCCAGACATCGGATATCACGCCGACAAACTGGAGCGCGGCTACGACCTGTGCATCGATATCTTCGGTGCCGACCACATTGCCACCTTCCCCGATGTCCTCGATGGCATCCGCTCCCTCGGGTACGATGCCGACAAGGTGGATGTCGTCATCTACCAGTTCGTGACCCTTATCCGTAGCGGCGAGCCGGTCAAGATGAGCACTCGCAAGGCTACCTACGTCACACTCGACGAACTGATGGACGAAGTGGGTGACGATGTAACCCGGTACTTCTTCCTGATGCGATCGCCGAACACGCATCTGGAATTCGACCTGGACCTAGCCAAGGAGGCCTCCGACAAGAATCCGGTTTTCTACCTGCAGTATGCGCATGCCCGCATCTGCTCCATCCTCCGGAAGGCGGAAGAGACCGGGCTCAGCCGCGAAGGTCGGGCGGATCTTGGACTGCTCGACCATCCGACCGAGCAGGCTCTCGTCAAAGTCATGATGGACCTTCCCGAAACCATTGACCGGGCCGCAGAGAACAGGGAGCCCCACCGGCTTTCCAATTATCTCCGCGATGTGGCCGTAGCATTTACGCAGTTCTACGGCCAGTGCCGAATCATTGGAGAAAACGATGAGCTGGCCAAGGCTCGTCTCCAATTGGCAGATGCCGCTCGGCAGGTTCTTGCCAACGGCCTTTCGGTCCTTGGTATCAGCGCACCAGAACGCATGTAGCCATGAGCAACGAGCTATCAAATCTCTCCGGCTCTTCCATGGAGAAGCCGGTTCGGGTGGGTTTTCAGGGCGAAGTTGGCGCTTATAGCGAAGAGGCACTCCGTGCGCTGTATCCGGAGGCGAGCATGGTGCCATGCGCCAGTTTCGAGGCTACGTTCGATGCGTTGTCTCGGGGGGACCTGGATCGGGCGGTGCTGCCGATCGAGAATTCGCTGTTCGGCAGCGTCCACCAAAACTACGACCTCCTACTGGAGCACGACCTGATCATCGTGGCCCAGGTTCAACTACGGATACGGCATCAACTCATGGCTCCGAGAGGTGCCACCATGGATGGCCTTTCGAAGGTATTGTCTCATCCTCAGGCCATCGGGCAGTGCCGGGATTTCCTGCGCGGACGATTGGGACAGGCTGTCATCCAACCGTCCTACGATACAGCGGGTGCCGCCAAGGATGTGGCTCAAGCCGGAGACCCCTCGCTGGCTGCCATTGCGAGCAAGGCCGCAGCCGCTGAGTACGGATTGGATATCCTGGCTGCCGACATAGAAAGCAATCATGCCAATTACACGCGATTCCTGGCTTTGGCCCGTCCGGATGCTGACCCGGAGGACGGCCTGAATCCGGATACACTTGAACAAGGGGCGTTCCGGACATCACTCGTGTATGCCCAGAAGGAGAATGTACCGGGAGGGTTGTTCAAAAGCCTGGCTGTTTTCGCCTTGCGGGACATCGACCTGCTGAAAATTGAAAGTCGACCGCTCGTGGGCAATCCCGGGCAGTACGTTTTCTACCTGGACTTGCTCGGTCACCGGGACGAAGAACGCGTTCGACATGCCTTGCGTCATCTCAAGGAAGTGGCAGCCAAGGTGCGTGTCTTGGGAAGTTTCCGCGCTGGCCAAACGCTGGAATAAGGTCATGACGGTGACTCACAGGGATGTACGGAAGAGGATGCGTCGAGCTGCCAGCATGATATATGTCCTTCGGCCCATGAACCTGATCATTGTAGCAGCCGGCGTGTGGGTAGGAGCAACCCTTTCGGCAACCGATGGAACGGGAGCATTACCGTTCTGGGCCACTCTCTCAGCGATGGCCTTGACGGCAGCTGGCAACGCACACAATGACTGGTCCGATGGCGACAAGGACGGCATTAATCGACCGGATCGCCCCCTTCCATCCGGTACCATCAGTCGCTCATCACTGATGCTCCTGGCAGGCGGTCTGTTCGCTGCCGGCTTACTGGCGTTGATCCCATTATCGCAGTCACATGCGTTTCTCTTTGGCCTGAACGCTGCGGGCCTGATCCTATACAATGCGTGGGGGTCGCGCCGTCCGTTGGTAGGAAACGTATTGGTAGCCGCACTGGTGGGTTCCACGATCGTCTTCGGAGCCTTGGAGAGCGGAATCAACGAGCGCGTGGTGGTGGCCGCGGCGTTTGCCGCCGCGGCCACCCTGGCCCGCGAACTGGTCAAAGACGTGCAGGACATCGACGGTGATCGGGCCGTCGGTGCGCGGACCTTGGCTGTGGCAGTCGGCGCTCCTGCTACCCTCCGATTGGCGAACCTTGTCCTTCTACTACTCGTACCCGCAACCTTGTTGCCTTTTCTGTTTCTGGATTTTGGCGGCACCTACCTCCTTGGTATGGGTGTCACGAATGCATTGCTACTAGCCGGTGCTCCTGGCAAGGCGCTAGAGGCAGCGCGCAGCAGTCGGCTGCTGAAGTGGGCCATGGTAACAGGTACCGTGGCATTCCTTTTTGCCGAATCCCGCATCATCTGATTTTCCAATCGCGTCGAGCACGTGTCCCGATCCATCGACACAGAACAACTGGCTGCTTGGGTAGCCGAGGCACTCAAAGGCGACGAAACCGCTCTGTCCAGGCTCCTGTCGACGCTCGAGTCACCGATGCGGGCCTTTTTCATCTCCCGGATCGGGAGACGACCTGATGTCGATGACTTGGTTCAGAATTCCCTCCTGCGGCTGCATCGGGGCCTTGGTGACCTGAAGGACCCGAATCGCCTCAAGGCTTTCGCCATGAAAGGTGCACTCTACGAATTGCAGGACTTCTACCGTGGTCGATACACACCCAAAGAAACGCTGTTCGACATCCACGATGCACCGGAAATCCACGATGATCGGACCGTTTCGGGAGTCGGACTTGACGTTGAAAAAGCCCTGTCCGCACTCTCCGACAAGGCTCGTCGCATTATTGAACTGCGGGAGTACGGCTACAAATACGAGGAAATTGCTGAGATGGTGGACTCCACCGAAGCTGCCATCAAGATGCAGGTCAAGCGTGCGTTTGAACGGATGCGGGATGCTTTAGGGCTCTTTCTGCTCTGGATCAGCATGTTCCCCCCACCTGAGCGCTGACACGTTA
>JAAZVD010000100.1 GCA_018623785.1 Bacteroidota bacterium
CGATGGTTTGTGGGTGTGCAGTTCCATCCCGAGTACCGCTCGACGGTCGGCAATCCCCATCCCCTCTTTGCCTCTTTCGTCCGCGCCTGTGTCACGTACGCAGAAGAACAGGACAACATGCTTACGCCGAAGGGGCCTCGACGCGAGAAGAAGATCCATCTGGCTTCGGCCAAGATGTAGTCGGTTTCCGGTCCTTGTGGCCTGGACAGGTCATTTCCTGACGTTTGTGGATCCCGGGCGCTCGGTACGGCGGGCCTCCGATGGTTATCTCATGTCTCTTGATTGATCTCAAGTCCCTGTGGGACAGCGATGTAACGCTTGCGCTTCATCCTTTTTCGCAGTTATCCACAAACCTCCCCACCTTCTCCACATCTTCCCCACCATTCTCCACATCCCTTCAGAAATGCTCAAAAACGCCGATTTCGGGGATGGTTGGATAGCCGTTTTTGCTTGACATTCCGGCCGGATACCGTACATTACGAGGAAAGTGGGGAAAAGTGGGGAGAATTCCCATCATCGATTTCCCACCAATTCCTGAACTGACGTCGAGCGTCGGGCGCCTTCGGGTGCCTGAAGGTCGATGTCCCTAACGGTACCACAACCCCGGGTGCACGTTTCAATCCTCACTCATGGCACGTTTCAAGGGACAGGCAGCGTACTCCGTCGACGCCAAAGGACGGGTTGCCATTCCGGCTAAGATGCGCAATGCATTGACGCCGGAAGCCCAAGGGACGTTCACTCTGACGAAAGGCTTTGAGCAGTGTATCTACGCCTACCCGCAGGATGGCTGGAAGGTAAAGGAAGATGAGTATTCGCAGCTGAACGTCAATAACCGCAAAGCCCGACATCTGGTCCGGATGATCCTGATGTGGGCCGAAGAGGTATCCCTCGACGGACAAGGGCGGATTTCGCTTCCGCGTTCTCTTTCGGAATACGCTGGTATCGGGGATCGAGCCCTCATCATCGGCGCCATGGATCGTATAGAAATATGGGATCCGGAAGCGTTTGAGGACTACCTGCAAGAGCAGACGACCGATCAGGAAACACTGGCTGAAGAAGTCATGGGGTCCTGACCGAATCGTCGACATAAAAACGGAAACAATGTGAATGCGCGTGATGACTCGGGGCACCTGTTAAAACATGCTTCGGGCTATCACGCGCCTGTTCTTTGGAATGATGTCATCCAATACCTCGTGACCGACCCTGTTGGCACGTACGTGGATGGAACCCTGGGAGGCGGAGGACACACTGAGGCCCTCCTTCAGGCACTGGAGCCCGCGGGCCGTGTAGTGGCCATCGATCGGGACGATGATGCCCTGACCGAGGCTGCAAAGCGGCTGGCCGGCGACGTGGATTCGGGGCGCTTGGTGCTGCTGAAAGGCAACTTTGCCGACGCACCACGGCTGCTGGAGGGGGAGGGTATTACTTCCGTGACCGGCCTGTTGCTAGATCTCGGCGTCTCCTCGCATCAGTTCGATGCTGCAGCGCGTGGGTTCAGCCACCGGTTCGATAGCCCACTCGACATGCGGATGGACACCTCGCAGGGCGAAGATGCCCGGGACCTGCTCAATCGCCTCGACGTGGGCGATCTGATCCGGATCCTGTCCCGTTACGGCGAGGAGCCCAAGGCGCCGCGCATTGCCCACGCCCTCGTAAGGGCAAGACCCATCGAGACGACGGGGCAGCTCAGTGCCATTGTCGAAAAAGCCGCGCCGCGCGGCCAGGAAATGAAAACACTTTCCCGAGTCTTCCAGGCGCTGCGTATTGCCGTCAATGATGAGCTCAATGCCCTCGACCGCATTCTGGAAGCGGCGCCGGATTTGATTGCCCCCGGTGGCCGGTTGGCCATCATCAGCTACCATTCGCTGGAGGACCGTCGTGCCAAGCGCATGATGCGCAGCGGCAATCCAGAAGGCACCGTCCACCGGGATATCTACGGAAACAGTATGTCTCCCTGGCGGGAGGTAACCCGCAGGCCCATTGTAGCCAGCAGCGAAGAGATCGAGGTAAATCCGCGAAGCCGCAGTGCGCGTTTGCGCGTGGCCGAGCGCCGGGATGACAGCAACCAGAGTCCGCGCCACCCCATCTGACCTTTTGACCATGGCCTCTCCCAGAAAACGCAAACCTTCCTCGTCGACCGCTTCGCGGGCGAAGAAGCCTGTGCGCTTTGTGAAGAGCTCGCCTGCGTCCTCCCCGAAGAAAACGGCATCGAAGCGCCGCGCTGCAGCGACGCCGAATACATCGACTCGCAGTGCACCCAAGACTGCTTCCCGCAGCACTGCCAAGGCCTCTTCGCGCGCTGCGACACCTGCGTCGAGACGGTCTTCCGTCGGTACGGCCGCTCCCCGGGCCTCCAGAAGGGCCCTTTCCGCCACGTCTGAGCACACACCGCACACAGGAGCACTCCCGGGCTGGCGGGATCTGACCGAGAACAATGCTACTCGCCAGCTGCCTCGCCAGGAGTCCGACTTGTGGATGGGAACCGTTTCCACGGCCCGTTTTGTGGTCATCGTACTGGCTGTCGCTACGCTGTTCACGCTGTATGTCGGCCATGTTTTTGCAACCCAGAAGCTGCTCTCCCAGGTGCAAGGGCTTCGAAATGACCAGCTGGCTCTGGAAATGACCTTTGACAAACTGCAGGGAGAATATCACCGTGTAACAGGTCCTGAGCGCATTTTCGAGGCGGCTCGGGATCTCGGTCTCGAGGACCGGCTACGGCCGGGAGCGCCCATCGTACTCCGATGATTTCTGCCACCTGATTACACCGCAACCAATTACACCGCAACCATTCAAGAGACGCCTGTTCACCCGCTTAGATGGAACTGAAAGACCAGATATTGGCGCGCATGTACGTGGTCATCACCTTGATGGCCATCCTGCCAGTCGTCATTGGCATGCAGGTGGTTCACCTCTCTGCCATTGAGGGGTCTACGTTACGAGGTGTGGCGGAGACGCAGTCGTCAGAGTACCGGGATATTCCAGCGTTGCGTGGTGAAATCTTCGATGCGGCCGGCCGACCGCTGGTCGTCAACATTGAGCGGGTAGACCTGGCCCTAGATCCCACACAAACCGGTTTCACGGCTGTCTCTGCAACGTTTTATGACCGGTTGGCCAGCATTTCCGGGATATCGGAGGCCGTACTGCGCTCCCGTGTCCAACATCGAACCAGTCGGCAGTACGTCGTGCTCGCACGTGACATTCAGATGTCAGGGGCCGAGCTTGAATGGTTTGCATCGGTGCCCGGAGTACTACCCACGGGGTCCACAAGCCGGCGCTACAACCATGGGACGGCAGCTGCCCATATCCTGGGCGCCAGCGGTACCGATGGGGGCTTGGCCGGACTGGAGTTGCAGTTTGACGACATCCTGCGAGGAACAGACGGCCGCCGGCTCCTGCACAAGGATCGGCGTAACCGGGTCAAGTTCATGCCGGGAAATGAGGAACGTCCGCCGCAGCATGGAGAGTCCTTGGTCCTGACCGTTGATCTGCTCAAGCAGTCCATTCTGGAGGAGGAGTTGGCTCGCGGTGTTGAGCGTGCAAGGCCCAAGTGGGCGGCAGCCGTGGCCCTCGATCCCAAAACAGGGGCCGTCCTGGCCATGGCCAATTGGCCCTCGTTCGACCCGAACCGGATGGGTGCCTACCCTGCGTCGAGCCGCCGTAACCACGTTATCACCGACATGATCGAGCCGGGATCGGTCATCAAGGTTGTGCCGGCTGCGGCTGCCATCGAACGAGGCCTCGTCGCGATGACTGACTCCATTGATACCGGCGAAGGCCGCTTGCAGCAAGGCCGGTATACCATCACGGATACCCATCCAAACGGTGTGCTGACGTTCAGTGATGTCATCAAGGTTTCCAGCAACGTAGGGACTGCCCTTGTTGCGGAAAAGATGTCTGAGGGGCTTATGTATCAATATGCCCGTCAGTTCGGATTCAATCAGAAAACGGGCATCGAATTACCCGGGGAAGCCGACACGAAACTCAAACGCACCGATCGGTGGAGCGCCACGGACCAATCGGCCATGAGCCGTGGGTATGCCTTGCAGGCCACGCCGTTGCAGATTGCCTTGGCCTACGCCGCTTTGGCCAATGGGGGTGTGTTGATGAAGCCATATCTCGTGCAGGAACGCCGAAGCTCGACCGGTCGCGTGACCTGGCGGGCAGAGCCGGATTCAGTGCGCAGGGTACTCAATCAGACTACGGCGGATACCCTCATGCGGGCCTTTGAATCCGTGGTTTCCGTAGAGGGAACGGCTGAGCAGGCCATGGTGGACGGGCTTCGCATTGCCGGAAAAACAGGCACGGCTCGCAAGGCCGGTGCCGGAGGGTACATCCCTGGGGCATACCGAGCCACGTTCGTTGGCTTCTGGCCCGTGGAAGATCCGCAGGTAGTCTTGGCTATCGTCATGGATGAGCCGGAACTCAGCATGTACGGTGGTGTGGTGGCGGCCCCGGTTTTTCGGGAAGTCACCGAACGATGGATGGCCCACATGCCACAGGTGGCACCCTACGTGAACCAGCAGTACACCGCAGCGTGGCCAGAGATGCCTATCGCGGTCCCCGACGTGGCCGGTCTGCCTGCTCCGGTGGCTGGTAAGCGCCTTAGAACGCTTGGTCTCGAGCCTGCCGGAGAACTTGCCAATTACCGAACAGCTGTCCATCGACAAGATGTGACGCCCGGGTCAGAACGTGTGACACGGGTGGCCGTCCGTCTGAGCGGCACCATTGATTCGATGGCCGTGATGCCGGACGTAACCGGTATGTCGGGGCGGGAGGCCATGGCATGGCTGGGAGCCATCGGTCTGGAAGTAGACACGCAAGGACATGGAATCGTCGAGCGCCAGTGGCCACGTCCCGGTGCGCCTTTAGCGGGCAGAGCCCAACTTTCGCTCAACTGACCCGCAAACGCCATGACACGGAATCGCACCCACACTGACTCCCTCAATTGCTTACGCGCAACGTCGTTACCGACATGCTGATTGATGAACATTGCCCCCCGCATCGAGCAATCACGTACAGAAGGTCGTCGGATCCCTATTCGGCTGGCTTTGACCACCCTTTTCGACCTGCGGTCTGTTGACGCTACGGAGGTCGGGCCGGCCCACGGATGGAGCGCCTTTTGCGCTGTGCTCATGGGCGGTCGCCTGTTCCTTGACAAAGCTGTTTCAAACGGAGCTACTGCCAGCGTGTGCATGGCGGAGCGGAGGGACATGAGGTCCCTCCGCTCCGCCCGTGCATGCGAGCCTTTCATCGGACGGTTTTTCCAGCATCATCCAGCATGCGGCCGAGTGCTGAACCAGCAGATCCGACCGCATGAACACCACCCATTTTTTCCGGAGTGATCCGGACCCCAGCACCGACTGAGGCCCTCGGTCGGAAACCCATGCCTCATGCTCTACTATCTCATTCGCTATCTGGAAGCTGTCTTTGAGCCACCTGGATTCCAGGTGATCGAATACATTACCGTCCGGGCGGCCCTTGCGGCCATCACGGCGCTCTTAATTGCCCTCTTCATCGGCCGGCGCATTATTCGATGGCTGTCCGCAAAGCAACTTGGTGAACAGGTTCGCGAAGGTGTTCACGCCGGTGCCGTGGACCATACCCATAAGCAGGGTACGCCCACCATGGGGGGCCTCATCATCCTGATTGCCGTGCTCGGAGCCACGCTGTTGTGGGGAGCTGTTGCCGAAGTGTATGTCTGGCTCATCATGCTGGCCACAGCCTGGATGGGCGCGTTCGGTTTTGTGGATGACTACATCAAGGTTGTCAAGAAGGATAAGTCAGGCATGCCGGCGCGGGTCAAGCTGATCGGTCAGATCACCTTGGGTCTCCTGGTCGGATCGGTGCTTTACTTCCATCCGCAGTTCTCGGATATCCGGACCCTGACCTACCTGCCATTCGTGGCGGACGAGACCTTGGACTACAACATTCTTCGGCACTGGGTTACCGGAGTGGATCTGGGATGGGTCATCTATATCCCGGTGGTCATCTTCATCCTCACGGCTCTTTCCAATGCAGTCAATCTGACAGACGGGTTAGATGGCCTAGCCGCCGGCGTGACGGGGATCGTAGCCGTGGGTTTGACGGCGTTGGCCTAC
>JAAZVD010000101.1 GCA_018623785.1 Bacteroidota bacterium
CGCGTCATTGAACGTCCAGAACGTCATGGAAACATCAGATCCCAATGCGCGCAGACTGGCTGGCAGGTCCTGCTCAGAGATGGGTTTGCCGTTGACATATACTGAGCCGTCCTCGATCGAAACCTTATGAGCTGGAGGAACCACATTCATGTTTCGCTGAGCTGCTTGCGCCAGCGAAGGGGCAGGACTGAGCAGGAGTACTGAAAGGGCCCACAATAGTGAAATCGGTTTCATGGCGTTCGACAGGGATGATTATGATTGCGTACCGCTGGATGAGGTGACGCTACTGACTACGTGTGCCGGTCATCTGGAGACGACCGGGCCCATTGCCAGGCAAGGATTCAAGAGGAACGGCTTCTTCACCCCAATCGAGTCTACCGTCGGGGCGTAGGGTCTGTATGCGACGATGCATGCCCAGAATGGGCGCGGCATCATCCCAGGCCAAACGGGGATCGGATTTCGACGCTGGAGTGGGCCGCTGTTGGGGAGGTACAAAGCGGTACAAGGATTCGGGCGGGACCAGATCATCCGGGCCGACGGCCATGGCAGCCGTGTCCTGAGGTTTAGACGTACCCGAATTGGTGCTGAACTGGCCGACTGCGACGCCGAAGAGGATTACAGCAGCAGTGGAGAGGGCGGGGATCACGACCTTTCTCAGGCGTCTGTTGACCGGAAGCGCCGCTCGATCCATCCGCTGGCCGGATGTCGGCAGGCCCTCTCCGGTGGCTGCAGCAGCCAGGATAGCGTCAAGGACGAACGGATCCGGTCGCTCTTTCTTGAGATGGTCCAATCTGAACTTGGCTTCACTGAGAGCGGCATGCTCCTGACGCAGTTCCTCGTCCCGAAGCAGGGACCGAAGGTCTTCTGCGCCCGTGGCCTCGTCATAGAGGTGAAGCAGAATATCTTTCGTACCGTTGTTCATGTTGGTAGTCGTGTTCTGATGAGTCAGTTACTGACCGCAATATGCTCGTTCTGCCGTGCCGCCTCCATCATCCGCCGCAGGTTTACCAGCGCATAGCGCATGCGACCGAGGGCGGTATTGATCGAGCAATCCGTCAACTCGGAAATCTCCCGGAACGTCAGATCTGACGCGTGTCGCAGCAGCACTACTTCCCGTTGATCCGGAGAAAGTTGATCAATACATGCCGTCAGCAAGTCCCTTTCTTCCGTCCCTTGAACAAGCTCCAGAGCGGAGGGGGCATCGTCTGGAAGGCGGTCCCACCATCCGGTTTGGCCGGTCTCGTCGTCGGGTCCCATGTCCTGCCACTTCTTGCGCGCCCGAAGGTGGTCAAGGGCTGCGTTCCTGGCTATCCGCAGCACCCACCCCAGAAATTTACCCTGTCCGGTGTAGGACCCCCGTTCTTCATGGAGGGCACGGATTACACGGTAGAAGGTCTCTTGGAAAAGGTCATTGGCTACTTCCCGATCCTTTACCATTCCTCGCAGATAGCTGAAGACGCGTTCCTGATGGCGCTCCACCAGGGTGCGAAAAGCGGCCTGGTCGGCCTCTTCCACGTAACGGGCAACAAGCGCTTCGTCAGCCGGGTGCATGAGCGGTAATTGAATAGCGTATGGGAAGGTTACGACCGGCGTGGCTGCGACCAGTGCGGTTTGGCCTAGTCTGGTTTGGGCCATCCGAACCAGGAATCCGACGGGATCCAATCAGTTAACGAAGGACAGCCACCGCTTATTGTGTGCCCCCGATACGAACATGCACTATCGAACCCATCCTCGGAGCCTACTTGAACATTTTCAGCCGCTGTCCGACCCGGATGGTGTTTGAGCGCAAACTATTCCATTCCTTGATGTTGGCTACCGACACGCCATACTGCTGAGCAAGCTGGATCAGGGTGTCCCCACGACGTACTACGTGCTCCACAGGCTGCCCCTGCGCGGAATAGACCGTAATGCGTTGACCTACGCGAATGTTGGAGCCCTTGATGTCATTCCACCGTCTCAACTGCGACACGGTCACATTATATGTGTCAGCAATTTCACTGAGTGTGTCTCCACGCTGGACACGGTGGGTAATCGGGCCTGAGCCAGGCGCAGGGGCAGAGCGTCCGTCGGTGAAAATCTCAAGACGCTGACCCACATTGATGCGGGAGCCGCTCACCCCGTTCCATCCTTGGATGTTGGGGATTGAGACGCCATACTGGCGGGAAATAGTGCTCAAGGTATCTCCCCGACGTACCGTGTGTACGACGCGCACCGCACCGTCAGGCTGGGAAGCGGTCGGGGGTGCCGATGGTCCGGAACTGGCGGTGGTTTGGATGGTCGTGGTTTGGCTGGCTGGGCGAATGGGTGTCTGGGAGACCGAAGCAGATCCTTCTCTCTGTTCGGATGCCGTGGCTACCTGCTCCTCCATCAAGATGGGGCGATTTACCCGTCGGCGATATTGCACGACCGAGGACGTTGCATCGGCAAACTGTACGTCAGAGATGCTGTTCGAGTAGTCGGCAATGGGTACGACCAGGCGCTGTCCAATTCTGATATTGGTTGAGCGCAGGCCGTTTTTCTGCATGATCATGGCCACGGACACACCGAATTGCTGCCCGATGCCACTCAAGGTATCTCCCCGGCGGACGATGTATTCGCCCGACGGCCGCTTGGCGTCTTCAGGTAGCGCCTCGTAGGAGGCCACAAAGGTCTCATAGGACCCCACAGGAACGCGTAGATAGAACGCGCCCACGGTAGGGGGCAGGGTATCCCGTCGCAAATTGGGATTAAGGGCCTTGATGGTGGCTATATCGGTTCCGGCCATAGTAGCCACATCGGACAAGCTGAGCATGCCCGTCACGGGCACGATATGGTAGGAATAGTCAGGGCCCGGCGTGCCTCGCTGGAGGCCGTAGGCTTCCGGGTTAGAGGCGATCAGCGACGTGGCGATGTAGGTCGGTATGTAGTTGCGGGTTTCCCGCGGCAGGTATGGGTATATGTCCCAGTACGTCGGATCCGACTTCCCGCTGCTTCGGATGGCGCGCCGAATACAACGTGGACTGCAGTTGTAACCAGCCAACGCAATCTGCCAGTCTTCATCGTACATCCGGTAGAGGTCTTTCAAGTGTTTGGCCGCTGCCCGGGTGGCCAGCTCGGGATCCATCCGATCATCTACCCATGCGTTGACATTGAGGTCGTAGGCACGACCTGTAGCCGCTATGAACTGCCACATACCGACGGCCGAGGCCCAGCTGCGAGCCCTCGGATTCAGCCCTGACTCGATCATTGCCAGATATTTCAATTCGTCCGGTACCCCTTCCTCTTCGAAAATCTGCTCAATCATCGGGAAATACGTATCCGCACGACTGAGCCATGTCTGCATGGTTTCCTTACGCTCGCGCAGCAGGAACTGCATGGAGGATTCCACCAGGCGGTTCATGGTCATTGGAAACTCCGTGCCAACGGGCTGAAGACCCGACGGGGCTACATCCTCCAGGAGTGGATCCTCGATGGATTCCAGCTCGGCAAAGAGTGCCTTGCGGACTTCAAAAATGTCGCCAAAGGCGGTAAAGAGCGTATCCGAAGGGCCGTAAACCTGTTCGTATTCCCCCACGAGAACCCGATACACGGACGAGAAGCGAGGCTCATCCATGAGGTATTCCTTCTGTGCCAGGTTTCCCAACGACGTCATGGCTTTGTCCAGCACCGACGTAGCCGCATCGTCATC
Source organism: Bacteroidota bacterium (assembly GCA_018623785.1). Taxonomy (GTDB): domain Bacteria; phylum Bacteroidota; class Rhodothermia; order Rhodothermales; family UBA10348; genus JAAZVD01. Next base: position 3,668 of record JAAZVD010000101.1, read on the forward strand.
TCCCCGTGCCAGGGCTGCCATGAGCTCAGCTTGGTAGCTGTAAAGCTCCGAGAGCCGTTCCAGAAAGACTTGGTTGGTTACGGTATCGGGTTGAGCTGGGGCAATCCGCAGTGAGCGCAGTACGGGAGGCTCGAGGGCCACGGCCGGGAGGGCCTCCACCCGCTGCAGTTCAACGGCGGCATCCTGCGCCATCAAGGGTGTGGTCAAGACCGCAATGAGGGCAAGGGAGAGCAAGTACCGCACGATGGAGCCTCGGTAGACTGAGTAGGGAGCAAGCAGGCCGCCGCGCAAGCGCGGGGATCCTCTTGCGAAAAAATAACGGTGTATCAGGGTGCAAACAACGGAACAGGCGGTCAGAAGCCGTCTACCTGTGGTTCGCAATAACGCACATTATCGGCCTGCGATCCCCGGGAATCCGGGATGCCTTAACAGGTCCGACAGTTTCAGGATCTCGTCAAAGAGGAATGTTTCCATGTTTCCGAGGTGGGTTCTTGGCCACCTTGTTCTTCAGCATTTCCAAACCGCGGATCAGTCGGGACCGCGTTTCCGCCGGCTCAATAACGTCATCGATATAGCCGTACTCGGCTGCCACATATGGATTGGCCAACCGTTCCCGATACTCTGTGATGAACTTTTCTTCCTCGGCTTCGGGATCTGCAGCCTCCGCAATCTGCTTGCGGTAGATGATTTCCACGGCACCCTTGGGGCCCATCACAGCAATTTCCGCCGTCGGCCAAGCAATATTGAGATCGCCGCGTATGTGTTTCGAGTTCATCACATCGTAGGCACCGCCATAGGCTTTGCGCGTGATGACGGTGATTTTGGGCACCGTGGCCTCGCAGAACGCATACAGGAGTTTGGCTCCGTGACGGATGATGCCATGCCATTCCTGATCGGTCCCCGGCATGAATCCGGGCACGTCCTCAAACACAAGAAGGGGGATATTGAACGCATCGCAAAACCGAACGAATCGGGCTCCCTTGACGGAAGCATCGATGTCCAGGCAGCCAGCCAGTACGCCAGGATTATTGGCTACGATACCGACGCTCGAACCGTTCATGCGTGCAAAACCCACAATGATGTTCGCGGCGAATTGCGGCTGGATTTCGAACAACTGCCCCTCGTCCACGATGCGGTCAATAACGTCCCGCATCTCATAAGGCTTGTTGGGGTTGCTGGGGACTATCGTATTGAGGGCCTCGTCGGCACGATCCATGGGATCGGACGTGGGCACAACAGGCGGAGGCTCCTCGCAGTTAAGGGGCAAGTAAGAAATCAACTCCCGAATGCCGAAAAGACACTCTGCCTCGCTGCTATAGGCCACGTGCGCTACCCCACTCTTGCTGGCGTGCGCGTCGGCACCCCCCAATTCTTCGAACGAGACCTCTTCCTGCGTGACCGTTTTGACTACGTTGGGTCCGGTCACGAACATGTAGCTCGAGGAGCGCACCATGAAAATGAAATCCGTTATCGCCGGCGAATAGACGGCTCCCCCTGCGCAAGGTCCTAGGATGGCAGAAATTTGGGGGACCACACCCGAGGCCATGGTGTTCTGGAGAAAGATATCGGCGTATCCGCCAAGAGAAACCACGCCCTCCTGAATGCGCGCTCCGCCTGAATCATTGAGTCCAATGACCGGGGCACCATTTTCAAGTGCCAGTTTCATGATGCGCAGGATCTTGTCGGCATGCGCTCTTCCCAAGGAACCACCGAAGACCGTGAAGTCCTGGCTGTAAACGTATACGAGTCGGCCGCTGATGGTCCCGTAACCGGTTACTACACCGTCGCCATATGGCCTGTTGTTCTCCAATCCGAAGTCGGATGTCTGGTGACGTACAAAGGCGCCCAGTTCTTGGAAGGAGTCGTCGTCGAGCAGAATTTCAACGCGTTCGCGAGCGGTCAATTTACCTTTCTCGTGTTGCTTCGCGATTCGTTCGGCACCACCGCCTTTCTGGGCTTCTTCCCGGCGATCGTGCAGTTCTCTAAGGAGGTCATCGTTGGTGGGCATGGCAGAACGTGCGACCAGTGGCAGGGTAGATAGTGCAGAGCAAGTCAGGAGGGATGACCCGAATATCGGGCTTCGACAGCGTTGGTGAAATCCACGGCAACATCCGAATAAATATCGATCTGATACGGTCGAAAAATACGCTCGGCGATGATGGCAGAAGCCGCGGTCCAGTCAGCAGCTGAGGAGAGATCCTCGATGACGGCGTTAAAAGCAACGTCATCGCCCTGAAAGAGATCTCTGACATAACGGTCCCGAAATCGAATGCTGGCACCCAGGACCACCTGTTGCAAGTCCAGCGAGGCCACATGGCCCGATGAGACCGGTTGGGGCTCTTTCGTTGCACCCGGGCCTCTCGGTACATCTGTCGGTTTTCCGAGTGGCACCCGGCTGTCCTGGGTTTGGCC
>JAAZVD010000102.1 GCA_018623785.1 Bacteroidota bacterium
CGCGTCTGCGCTCGGACATTATGCCGACGGTTATCGATGAGGAGTCCGCCGCTGTGGCATCCTACGAGGCTGCAGACGCTGAGGATCTTGTTGACGCTGCGCTCGAAGGTATGGATGCCGGCGCGCTTCGCCGCCAGGTCAAGGGTATGATTGATGCGCGTCTGCGCTCGGACATTGTGCCGACGGTTGTTGATGAGGTATCTGCCGCTGTATCCGCCTCGGATTTGACAGAGCTGCACGATCGTATTCAGGAAGAAGTCGCTTCAGCAGATATTGACGTCGTAGTAGCTCGTTTGCGTGAGCTGGTTAGCTCTACGCTGCACCAGCGGATGCAGGGGGCGATGACCGCAGAAGTCAGCCACGTTGAAGCGAAAATTGGAGATATTGCAACAGCCTTCATCCAGGAACGCATGGGGCAACTCACCTCGTCCGATGACTGGAGGGTGGCCCTTGCCGACGCGGAAGCAGCCTTCTGTACCGGGATTGTTGCCATGATCGAGGACTCCGTTGCCACTGAAACGGCGTTCGCCCAGCGTATCGATGAGGCTATCGATGGCCGTATCACCGGAAATACAGAGTTCATGACACGTCTTGAGCAACAGGCCAAATATCGTCTGGTTCGCGTAGTAGCTCAGGATGTGATGGCGAAAATGGATCGAAATGATTTCGTGAAGAACGACGTGGTTACGGAAGTCACGTCCAATGAGGCCGTCATTACTCCGATAGTAGAAACAGTGTCCGACTGCGTACTGGAGCATATTGTATCGAACACCCTGGATCGGTTTGACAATGCCGAGGACGCGGCCGCTGTTGCCATGGGCCAGATTGATACCGAGCAGCCGAAAATCGTTCAGGTTGTGAAAGAGCTAGAGAAAACGCTGACCAAGCATGTATCAGATACCGCAGCCGCCCATTTGGCGGATCACGACAGCCTTTCTCGAATGTCAGAAAAATGGTTGGAGAAGGATGAGCAGGTCGTCTCATCAGCCGTTGGATATCTCCTCCAACATATAACCTCTGTCATTCGGGATCGCGTCACGTTGGAGGCTTCACAGACAGAAACCATTGTTGGTAACGTTTTACCTTCCTTTACAGCCGAGACAGATGAAGTACGCGCTGCCATCCGCGAAACGCGAAACAGACTTATTGACCGGGTAGTCAATCTGACGTTGCATGACATGGCGAACCCGGATCATGTTGCGGTTGAGGCCAACAAACGTGTTGCAGATGAGAACGAGCGTTTGCGTAATGCTGTCTCCGCATCCGTAGAAATGCTCACGGAGCGCGTGTCAATGGCAGCCACGGAGCATCTCAAGGATGCAAGCGAGATTGCATCACAGGCAGTTTCTGCCTTGTCCAGCGATCTTCCGGAATTTGAACGGGCTGTCAAGGCTACCATGGCACTTCTGCACGGTCAAATTGCATCGGAAGTTGGGCTGCGCCTGAAGTCGAGTGATGTGGTTGCCGCAGATGCACGGATGTTGTTGGCCGAAAAGCCTGCTGAGGTTGAGGAAGCGGTTTCGCTCCTGGAGAATACGATCCTGAATGAAGTTGCTGGTGCCGCCAAGGACCTGTTGTACGACGTGCAAGGAGCCTCGGAACGTGCCAGAACCTTCCTCAAGGCAACAAAGGAGATTGATGCCATTGAAGAGGCGGTCCGCGTGCAGCTCTTCAAATCGATGGCCGGCAAGGTGGTGGCCGATCTGCACGATGTAGACAAAACGAGCACGGAGGCATTCTGGCATCTCGATCAGCAGCATGCGCATGTTCGCAATGCCATGTCAGAATTACGACGCCAGTTGCTCTTTACCATCGCTAAAGAAACTATGACCTCGCTGGCAGACAGTGAGGCTGTTGCGAGCGAATCTCATCATCTCATTCCTGCCTCGTCCGGTCCGTTGACGGAAGCAGCTTCACGGTTGAGGGATAAACTCGTCGCTGATGTGGCTGACGAGGCCCTCGAACTGATGAAAGACACCGAGGCCGTTGTGTCACAGGCCGACGCCCAAATGGGAGATAACGAAGAAGTGTTAGCAAACATGCGTGGAATCGTGGAAAGGCACCTGATGGAAAGTTTACTTGCAAGTGCTCTTTCGGAGATCGGGACCAAGGTGTCCGGTATGGATGATGCGGCGGAGCGGTTGTTTTTCCGGAATGCTGTCAAAGAGATCCATAATGTGCGGGAAAACGCGCACTCAGAGGACGAGGAATCGGCAACACTGGCTGCGACCCTGTCAAACGAAAAGGACGTTACAGAGGCGCAAGCTTCGTGGTCCAGTCTGGAGGAACTCTCCAGCAGCACGGAGAAGGAGCCTTCAGCTAAGAGCTGGCGCGTCAATGAATTCCGTCCCGAAGATTGCGATGCTGTCCCGGGTGCCTCGGCGGATGTAAATCGTACGAAGGTGCGGGCATTTCCAAAGGGCGAATAGTCTCGTATTTATGTCAATCGCCTCCTGCTTCTGAATACGACACTGTGGAGGAGGGCCTAACACTGGCTGATTGACATCATATTCCCGCGATGATCCCGTGGAATCTGAACGGGGTTTGTTCAGCACCGGGCCGGCGAACGTACGTTCGCCGGCCCGGTGTGTTTGTTCTGGATGGATCCACAGAAGGCACCGTGCGTCAGAGGCCAGGACAGAACCTACCGTCGTATGCCCTTCAGGTTTGAAACCTTCATGGCCCTTCGTTATCTCCGCGGTGCACAAGGCACCGCGGGCGGTCGGCGTTTCCTAAGGCTGATTACATGGATCAGCGTTGCGGGCGTAGCTGTTGGAGTGGCGGCTCTCATTCTAGCTCTCTCGATTGTTCGCGGTTTCAGCCGGGAAATTGACAACAAGCTGACAGGATTTGCTGCGCATGTTCAGGTGCAGAGCATGCAAGATGAACCCTTGAATCAGGCGTCTGATACCGAGCGGTTGCTTGACTCTCAGTTGTTTGTAGAACGGGTAAGTCCCGTTATTCAAGAGTTCATACTTATCCGCAGGTCTGCCCGGGATATTGAAGGAGTCGCTATTTGGGGTACGAGGGAGCTACCTACGTTCATCCAGTCTTCGCTTATCGACGGGAATGGTCTGGTTGCGGGTAGGAATGGAAGTGACGGATTGGTAGTTGGTGCTTCCATGGCTCGGGTGCTAGGGGTCAGCGTAGGCGACCGGCTCACGGTGTTTTCCGTGCAAGGCCAGCATGGTGGTATGACGGGGTCGCCCAGTGCTATGCAACTGGAGGTGACGGGTATCTACGAGTCGTCACTGGCGGATTTCGACGATCTCTACGTTTTTGCCGATTTGGAAGTAACCCGAGCATTGTTGGGATACGGTCTCGATCAGGTTACCCGCTTTGATGTTCGTGTGGTTGACGGCGTTGTATTTGACGAAGCGGCGGACCGCTTGGACCAGATTCTGTCGTTTCCTGCCATGGCAAGACCGGTTACGGATATCTATCGCAGTCTGTATGCCTGGGTTGCCTTGCAGGAGAGCATCATCCCGCTCATTATATCCATCATCGTTTTCGTTGCTGCGGTAAATATTGTAGGGACGCTTCTAATGATAATCCTGGAGAAAAGACGAGAGATGGGGATACTGGCAGGAATGGGAGCTACGGCCCGGATGCGCAAGCGTATTTTTCTGCGGCTGGGCCTTCTGATTGGATTGATTGGTGTAATAATTGGTCAGGTGACGGCACTAATTTTTGCCGGTGTACAATGGCGTTTTGGCATCATACCGCTGCCAGCAGATGCCTACTATATGGACACCGCTCCGATACAATTGGGGGCTGGCGATTTTTTGATCGTTGCCCTACTCACGCTGGTGTTGTGCGGCGTGTCATCATGGGTGCCTGCCAAGGTGGCAGGTCGCCTTCATCCCATTGAAGCCATTCGTTCCCGATAAGTGCTCTGGCCATGAAAAAAGGCGATAAAGTACCTGATTTTACTCTCTACAATACTCGTCAAGAGCCCGTGCATCTCTACGAGGAGTTGAAGAATGGGCCGGTTGTACTGTTGTTCTTCCCAGCGGCATTTACCGGTGTTTGCACTACGGAATTGCATACCGTCAGCAATGATCTGGATGCCTATGGGCCGGCAACGATTTTTGGTATATCTACGGATGCGCTGTTTTCTCTTGCACAGTTTTCGGAAGTCAATGATTTCTCCGTAGACCTGTTGTCGGATCATGATGCGTCGGTAGCCGACAGTTACGGGTGTCGTTTTCCAGGTGACTTCGGTCCGATGAAGTACAAACGTATTGCCTCGCGTTCATCCTTTGTGATCGATACGGATGGGACGCTGGCTTATAAGGAGGTACTTGATAATCCAGGATTGATGCCTGACCTCGAGGCTATCCAGGCAGCCATCTCGTCCTTGCGATGACGGTAACCATTCACGTTTTCGCGTCGCTGCGTGAACAACTGGGACGTTCTTCCTGGACTGAAACGCTTCCCGATGGCACGGATACGGAAGCCCTCTTGCGGCATCTGGCTTTGCAATCTCCGGAAATAGCCATCCTGCAGGACGTGATTCGAATAGCTCTCAACGATCGCTGGGTGTCAACAGCAACCTCGTTGTCTCAAGGGGATGAGGTGGCTCTTTTGACCCCAGTATCGGGAGGCTAGACCGCCCAGAGGTTGTTTGTCATTTAATGACCTGTTTCATGTCCAACGCTGATACGTTTCTAACTCCGATCCACGTAGCCATCCAAGAAGAGCCCCTCTCTGTTGATGCTATTTGGCATTTTCTGGCTGCCGCGGAGGGGGGAGGGATCGCCATCTTTGGCGGCACTACGCGACGCGTTACTGGACAACGCCGTACCGCACAGCTCTCGTATGAGGCGCATGAAAGCATGGCGGTTTTGGAAATGAGGCGACTGGCGGAGGAAGCAGCCAAGCGTTGGGATACCCTGCGCATTGTAATGGTACATCGCACCGGCATCGTGCCAGTATCAGAGGCCAGCGTCCTCATAGGCGTGGCCACGCGTCACCGAGGTCCAGCATTCGAAGCAGCGCGTTTCTTGATCGATGAACTCAAGGTTTCCGTCCCTGTTTGGAAGAAAGAGCACTTCGAAGACGGATCTGCTGAGTGGCAGGGCGATGCTTGGATCCGTTGATTTCGGAGAACCCGCCCGTAGGAAGCGTGATCAGGAGATGGACAGGGATTCCCGGATACTCTGTTCTATCCGCTGGACTGGATGCATGGACGTCTGAGGCACGAAGGTCTGGCCTGTAATCTGTTCGAAGAGTTCTATGTATCGCTGTGATACTTGAACGCGGAAATCTTCCGTCAGATCAGGTATTACCTGTCCTGCAAGTCCTCGGAATCCGTGGTCCATAAGCCACTCCCGTACAAATTCCTTCGATAGTTGTCGCTGCGGTTCTTGCCGTACCAGGAGATCTTGGTAGGTGTCCGCATAGAAATACCGGGAAGAATCCGGTGTATGGATTTCATCAATGAGAACAATGCCACCGTCCTCATCAATGCCAAACTCATACTTGGTATCGACCAAAATCAGTCCGCGCTCGGCGGCCTTTTCTGTTCCTCGCTGAAAAAGTGCCAAGCTGATGCGCTCCAGTTCGTCAAACAGCTGGGCGTCCAGAATACCCCTTTCAAGGATACCTGAGCGGGATATATCCTCATCGTGTCCCTCTTCGGCTTTGGTGGCAGGGGTCAGTATGGGCGAGGGCAACGGACTGTTCTGAACCAAGCCGTCAGGTAAATCCTGACCGCAAAGCATACGGCCACCGTCACGGTATACCCGCCATGAATGACCGGCCAGATAGCCGCGGACTACGAACTCAACCGGCAGGGCACGACAACGGCGGGCAATGGTGACGTTCGGGTCAGGAACGGACAGCACGTGATTCGGAACAACATCTCGGGTCTGATCAAAGAACCATGCGGCTAGTTGGTTCAGTACCTGTCCTTTGAAGGGAATAGTCTGGTTCAGAATGTGATCAAAAGCAG
>JAAZVD010000103.1 GCA_018623785.1 Bacteroidota bacterium
CATTCAACGCGAGGCCAGGTATGGTGTCCACCGGGGGGGTCAGGCTGGCCGACAGTTGGGCGCGGCGCGATCGCCAGGCGCTGCGCGCCGCGATCGCGCCGGATATCAACCGGTTGGCCACCAGCGAGGCAATCAGGATGGATCGCCGACGACGCAGGGACTCAGCATCGTCACGAAGGTCACGGTAGCGGTTGAAGTCGGCCTGGGTCTCCCATTCCCAGTGGAAAGCCGGATCGTCCACGTAGTCGATACGGTCCCAGTTGCGATTGCGGAGCATCGTCTCCCGGTACTCGTCCGAACTCTCGAAGGATGCGAGGGTCAGGAAGAAGGTGCGATCCTTTCCGTCGATCAGGGCATTGGCCGAGCCACGTGCGAGTGTCGTGTACGATTGCACGAGCTGGTCATGTCGCCATTCGCCCCCAAGCAAGGAAAGCCACAGCGCAGCATCCGCGGCAGCATAGGTCTTTGCCCACCCTGTCCATTGCCCTTGATTAACGTACCGATGCCCCAAACCGGGCACCAAAAGTGACCACCCGAAGGCGTGCCCGGCGGATGGGTTGAACTCCCCTGACATGGGTATGGGCTGGGCGCTGGCAGGGAACGTCAGCGCACAGAGAAGAGCACTCAGGCAGAGCAGGGATGTGCGACGCACGCGGGCGGTGGGATCGTGAGCAGAAAAGGTTCCAACGAGGGAGCCGGGAGCGGGATCCACGAGAAGAACAGGTCCGCGTTCGCCCCAGGTCTCGCTAACGGAGGTGGGTACCTCAAGGTATCATTTGCTTGAGAACACCGAAATCCAGACCCGTGAAGAGGGTACTGAGAAAGTCTTTTTTCAAACGTTCGCCCTTGGCATTGACCGCAACCACGATCCGCTCTCCGATGACGACGACGCCCTGGATGTCTGTGCGATCGCTATGGTATTCAACGGATTCCAGACCCGGCCAGCCTTGGTATTCCCGGGTCCGCTTGAACCCATCCTGGCTGGCTTCGTCGATGTTCTGATCAATAAAATTAAAGCCCATGCTTGCCAGCCCTTTCATGGTTCCAAGATCGAGAATGGCAATCTCCATGTCACTGGTGGGGCCTTCGTAGCGGGCTTCCAACTTCGAAAACCGCATTCCGAGGACAGTTTTGTTCTCTCCACTCCAGTCAACGCGCTCCATCTCCATCAGCGAGATCGGCAACAGGTCCTGAAACGCCCGGAAATCAATGACTTCGACATTCGCATCTTCCCTGATGCGGGAGCCTATTTCTTCGACGATGCGGCCCACGCGCGAAAGACCGGTTGCCACGGACTCTTCCACCTCCCGCGTAATGCGTTCCAATTCTTCATCGGTAAGCGTGGAGTCTTCGATACTGCGCTCTATGCGTTCGCGCGTTTTACCGAGTTCGCGTTCTGCTTTCTTGATTCTCTGCTCGACGATACGCCCAATGTCTTCTTTGAGACGCTGCTCTGAAGGTTGTTCGTCCTCCGGGGTCCCATCCTGCTTGGCGCCTAGATCGGTGTCCTGATCGGCATCCCGCTTGGCGCCCTGATCGGCCTCCTGCACGGTCTCTTCTGTCAACACTGGGGTCGGCTGATCTTCATCCGCGCATCCGTAGATACCGAAGAACAGTATTCCGATAACAACGATGGCAAAAATGGAGCGCATGAGGGACAAGGCTGCGACGTGTGAATGATGGACTGCTATACGCGACCTGATCCAAAAGGTGACACCCGACGCCGAGGATGCCTCTACATGTTGCGCCGGTACTGGCCGCCGACCTCGAACAAGGCATGGGTAATCTGTCCCAACGAGCAGACCGGCACGGCGTCCATCAGAGCATCGAACGTGTTGTCACCGTTTCGCGCCACATCCTGAAGACGCGCAAGCGCCTCCAGACCCGACTCCGGATTGCGATTCTGGAAGGCCCGCAGATTGGCAATTTGCCGGTTCTTTTCCTCCGTGGTGGAACGCATGAGCGCTACACTGGCGTCTTTGCCACCCTCTTCCGATTCATTGCGGAATGTGTTCACGCCGATGACTGGAAGTTCGCCCGTATGCTTCTTGCCTTCGTAGTAGAGGCTTTCTTCCTGGATCTTGGAGCGCTGGTACATGGTCTCCATTGCGCCCAGCACCCCGCCGCGATCGTTGATGCGCTCGAACTCCATGAGGACGGCTTCCTCGACCAGGTCGGTCAGCTCGTCGATGATGTAGGCGCCTTGCAGCGGATTCTCGTTCTTGGCCAGACCGAGCTCTCGATTGATGATGAGCTGGATGGCGATGGCACGCCGCACGCTTTCCTCGGTCGGCGTCGTGATGGCCTCGTCGTAGGCGTTGGTGTGCAGCGAGTTGCAGTTGTCATAGATGGCCATGAGCGCCTGCAACGTCGTGCGGATGTCGTTGAACTGGATCTCCTGTGCGTGCAGGCTGCGACCCGATGTCTGGATGTGGTATTTGAGCTTCTGGGAGCGCTCGTTGCCGCCGTAGCGGTTCTTCATGGCCACGGACCAAATCCGTCGGGCCACGCGTCCGATGACCGAATATTCCGGATCCATTCCGTTGGAGAAGAAAAACGATAGATTGGGGGCGAAGTCATCGATATGCATACCCCGGGCCAGGTAATACTCGACGAACGTGAATCCGTTGGACAGCGTGAAGGCCAGCTGGCTGATGGGGTTGGCCCCGGCCTCGGCAATGTGGTATCCGGAGATGGACACCGAATAGAAATTGCGCACGCCGTTGTCGATGAAGGACTGCTGCACGTCGCCCATCATGCGCAGAGCGAACTCGGTGGAGAAGATGCAGGTGTTCTGTGCCTGATCTTCCTTCAGGATGTCAGCCTGCACCGTCCCGCGGACGGTCTTGAGCGTGGCCTCCCGTATGGAGCGGTAGGTGTATTCGTCCAGCAGGCCCCACTCAACGAGCTGGGCACCGTACGTGCCCAGAAGTCCCAGTCCCGTACCGTCGTGGGTTTTGGGGAGGCTCTTCTCTGGACCGGTCGGCCCGGTTGGGGAATAGATTGGTGCATCCTGCCCCAGTTTGGCCTGGATCTTTTCGTACACTGTATCCCACGTGCCTTCTTTCCGGAAGTGTTTCTCGATCTGCTGGTCGACGGCCGTATTCAGGAACATGGCCAGGAGCATCGGCGCCGGGCCGTTTATGGTCATGGAGACCGAAGTGGAGGCATCGCACAGGTCGAAGCCTGAATACAGCTTCTTCATGTCGTCCAGCGTACAGATCGATACGCCGGCATTGCCCACCTTTCCATAGATGTCCGGGCGCTCATGCGGATCGAACCCGTACAGCGTGACCGAGTCGAAGGCCGTGGACAGGCGCTTGCCTGGCATGCCCTCGGACACCAGATGGAAGCGGCGGTTGGTGCGCTCTGAGCTGCCTTCGCCGGCAAACATGCGGGTGGGATCTTCTCCCGTACGTTTGAACGGGAAGGCGCCGGAGGTGAAGGGGAAGAAGCCGGGCAGGTTTTCGAGCAGGGCGTAGCGGAGGCGTTCGCCTGGATCCTCGGTGCGCGGTAACGCAATCTTCGGAATCTTGAGGCCGGAAAGCGACTCGGAATGCAGCGGGACCGTAAAGTCGCGTCCGCGGACCGAATAGGTGATTTCGTCAGAGCGGTACTGCTCCGCCAGGTCGTCCCATCCCTGCAGGATGGCTTTCGATCGGTGGTCGAGTCGCTCCCACCAGCGGGCCGCCATTTTGGTCAGGCGATCCTCCAGATGCTCCCGGTCCTCGGGATCCCATTCGGCCACTTGATGCAGGGCGCCCGTGGCTTCGCCCCACTTGCGCGCGAAGCGGATCTGCTCTTCTGCATGGCTGCGGTAGTCACGACATGTATCGGCAATGTCGCCCAGGTAACGCTGCCGTTTCGGGGGGATCAGGGCCTCGGCGTCGGATTTGAAATCCGCCACAGGCTGGGGAGCATACGTGGTCGATGTCCGGCCAAACTCGAACCGCGCATTGAGCGCATCCAGCAGAGCGAGATACAGATTGCTGACCCCTTGGTCGTTAAAATGCGACGCCATGGTCGGGTAGACCGGCATCTGTTCGGGTGCGCTGTCGAACGCGCTGCGGTTGCGCTGCATGGTCTTGCGCACATCGCGCAGGGCATCCTCGCTGCCCCGCTTCTCGAATTTGTTGAGGGCCACGAAGTCAGCAGCGTCCAGCATGCCGATTTTCTCGAGCTGCGTTGGCGCGCCAAACTCCTGCGTCATGACATAGAGCGTCACGTCCGTCATGTCGGCAATCTCTGTATCGCTCTGCCCGATACCCGCCGTTTCCAGGATGACCAGATCGTATCCGGCGGCCTTGCACACCGCAATGGCGTCGCGCAGGGCTTGGCTTGTGGCTCGGTTGGCTTGACGCGTGGCCAGAGAGCGCATGTAGACGCGATTGCCGGCTTCGTCGTAGATGCTGTTCATCCGGATGCGGTCCCCGAGGAGGGCACCACCCGTTGAGCGACGAGTGGGATCGACGGACAGAACGGCAATGTCCATGTCGTCGAAGTCCGTGATGAAGCGACGTACAAGCTCGTCGGTCAATGTGGATTTGCCGGCACCCCCCGTGCCCGTGATGCCAAGGGTCGGGATGCTCTGGTTCAGATCCGGTGCACCACCCCCGCCCGTCTGCTTCGATTCAATGAGCGAGATACGCCGGGCAACCTGCTGGACACGTTCGTCGGCAGGCGCGAGCGCTGAGACATCGAAGTCGCACTCGCGCATCATCACATCGATCATTCCTCGAAGTCCGAGCTCGAGCCCGTCTTCGGGGGAGAAAATGCGGGCTACACCGTAGTCCTGGAGCGCTTCGATTTCCTCGGGCACGATGACGCCACCACCGCCCCCATAGATCCGAATATGCCTAGCACCGCGCTCTCTCAAAAGGTCCACCATGTACGTGAAGTACTCCACGTGGCCGCCTTGGTACGAGGAGATGGCAATACCCTGGGCATCTTCGTGGATGGCCGTGTCCACGATTTCCTTGACCGATCGGTTGTGACCAAGGTGGATGACTTCGGCACCGGCCGACTGGAGCACACGCCGCATGATGTTGATGGCTGCATCGTGGCCGTCAAACAGGCTGGCTGCGGTAATGAACCGGACTGGGTGGACAGGGACATGCCAGGGGTTGGCACTTGTTTGGGAGGCACTTTCCGGGGAACCAGACGGCGAAGCAGGAGGCTTGGCAGTGGGGACGGGCATGAATCAGTCGGATGGGCAGGTGGTTTCGTGTAGTGTACGACCGTTGGGATTACCGTACGCGACCACGGGATGGAGGTTTGCAGACCTGAGGCCAAAAAATAACGGTGTTAAGCCAGTTAACGCCAAATGAGGCCTCGTCTGTTCAGGCGGGCTGCACGGCCAGGGCAGCTGCGTAATCGTCCGTCAATCCGAAGTAAACATCCCACGCATGGTCAGCAGGATCCGATACGTGGGCGATGGAAGTCTCTAGATCAATGCGAACGCGCACCAAACGGGGCGACCGACGAAGTCCGGTGCCGTTGGCTTTTAGGACGGCTTCCTTCACCGTCCAGCAGAGAAATAGGGATCGATCGCTATCCAGATCCAGCGCCTGAATGTGTTCCCGCTCCTCATCGGCCAGGATGTAGTTGAGAAGGGAGGAAGGCTTCGGGCGGATGGCCTCCAGATCAAAGCCGATATTGCGCTGACTTACAGCTGCTACAGCCAATTGGCCTGAGTGCGCCAGAGAGAGGTGTAGATCGGAGTCTTCGCATCCCAAGCGACCACTGTCCAGCACAGCCAAGGGGACGTCGACAGGGCTTACTCCCAACTCCTCCGACAAGAGTCTTCTCAGGACCACCCGGCCCGCTGTAAAGCTGTTGCGGCGGGCCTCGTTTTTCATTTCGGCACGCCGACGACGCTCCTCTTCAGAAAGGATAAACTCCCATTCGGCGCGCACAGCCTCTGCCACCGGGACGGA
>JAAZVD010000104.1 GCA_018623785.1 Bacteroidota bacterium
AAGGGTGTATTTCTGGAGCGGGATATCCTGAGCCTGGCCGGGAAACGTTATAAGGAGCCCGGCAATGAGCAGCAGCCAGTGGCGTGAATGGACCATCAGTATCACGTCTTTAGAATGGAAGTACTACCTGGATTATACAATCCTGTGTCCCTGGAGGACACTGGTTGTTACCCCTGGTACGATTATCAGGTCCCTTGTTTCGAGGAGACCATATAGTATGCCTCAATTACAGCGTCGATATCGTTCAGCTCAGAGGCATGGTTAACACAGGCCTTGACGGCTTCCTGGCCGTTGGCCGGAGCAAAGGATTGGCCCACGATGTCGAGGGCGGGCATGTCGCCGTTGGTATCCCCGATGAAGGCGATCTCTTCCAGCGACAGCCCCAGGTGATCGGCCAGCCACATGATGCCGTCGGCTTTGGTCAGGCCGGTGGGGACGACGTCGATGGAGATGTGCGTGTGGAACGTATTGAAGTGCTGGAATTCAGCTTCGACGAATTCTCGAATCTCCTCGAGCGCCTCGAAAAGCCCGCACTCTTGCCGCCCGGCGGCCGCGCCTTGCGTCTGTTTGGCGTAATCCATCGAGAGGCCGGGATAGCGGGAAATGACCCCCTCCATGAAGGCCTGAATGTCCTTGACGTCGCGGCGCACATCGTCCGTGAACGATGGATGGTAGGTGGATTGTCCGGTGGTCACATCAAACATGCCGGCGCCGGACTCGAAAAGTGTGGGCACGCGTATTCCCAGCAGTTGCGTCATCGCTTCCACATAGGCATAGGCACGGCCTGAGCACAGGGAAAAAGCCGGCGTCCCGGGCGCATGGATACGTTCCATCAGTACGGCGAACCGGTCAGTGCGGAACGGCTCGTATGGCATGGCCAGACATCCGTCGATGTCGGAGACGAATAGCTTGGTCATCGTGGATGAGTCCAGAGGAAAAGGGCGCGCAGCGGCGGGCCGCCACCTAGTCGCCCTTGCTGTAGACCTCGGCCAGGTCGGCAATCAGCTCGTCCGAGATACCCATGGTGGCAAAACCACCGTCATGGAACAGGTTCTGCATCGTGACCATTCGGGTCAGATCGGAGAGCATGGCGACGGTGTAGTCGGCACAGGAGTCGGCGTCGGCGTTGCCCAGAGGCGCGATTCGCTCTGCAAACTTGAACATGGCATCGAAGCCGGCAATGCCGGACCCGGCCGTCGTGATGGTCGGACTCTGGGAGATGGAGTTGATGCGGATGCCGCGTTTTCCGAGGCGGTACCCGTAGGAGCGCACGATGCTCTCGAGCAGCGCTTTAGCATCACCCATCTCGGAGTATTTGGAGAAGGTGCGCTGGGCACCGATGTACGTCAGCGCTACGATGGACGCGCCGTCTTTCAGGGCGCCCGTGGATTCCGCCGAGTGGACCGCGCGATGCAGGCTCATGGCGGAGATGTCGAGGGTCTTCTTGTACCACTCGTAATTGATATCCTCGTAGGGACGGTTTTTGCGTACGTTGAGCCCCATCCCGATCGAGTGGACGATGAAATCCACGCCGTCGTAAAGCTCCTTGGCCCGTTCGAAGAGTGCATTCAGATCCTCTTCGTTTGTAGCGTCGGCCCAGATGATCTCGGCGCCGGTCTTGTCGGCCAGTTCGTCCAGGCCGCCCAGGCGTTTGGCTACCGGAGCATTCGAAAGAATGAACTGCCCGCCTTCGCGGTGAATGGCTTCGGCAATTTTCCAGGCGATGCTGCTGTCGTTGAGTGCGCCGAAGACGACGCCTTTCTTGCCGTTGAGGAGACCGTTTCCGCTCATGGTCGAATGGGGGACTGGGGTGGTTGGATGCGGGAATTCGTGAAAGGTAGAAAAGAAGCGCGAGTTACGCGTTGTCAGGATGCTTCAACGAGCCGATCCGATCCATCATTTCACCATGAATCAACCCGTTGGAGGCCACAATCTCTGATCCAAGGGGCTTGGAGCCGGGATCCATGGGCCTGCGATCCGAGAAATCAGAGAATCGACCGCCCGCTTCTTCGATCAAAAGAACGCCGGCAGCTACATCCCAGGCTTCGATGCCTTGTTCAAAGAAGCCGTCGAAGCGGCCACAAGCCACCCAGGCAAGGTCCAGGGATGCCGAACCGGGCCGGCGCACCCCGCGCGAATCCGTCCAGAAGCGGCGAATGGCTTCTGTGTAGCCGTCCATATACGCGAACTGCTTGTACGGAAACCCCGTTGTAATCAAGGAATCGGCCAGGCGCTTTCGGGTGCTGACCCGGCAGGGCTTTCCATTGACGAAGGCGCCCTGCCCGGCAACAGCGTGGAAGGTTTCGTTTCGGTTGACGTCGTGAATGACGCCCATCACCATCGTGCCATCGAACTGCAGCCCGATGGATACGCCATATTGCGGAACGCCGTGCATGAAGTTGGTCGTTCCGTCGAGCGGGTCGACGATCCACAGCCATCCGGGAATGCGGTGAAGGAGTATGCCGCGCTCTTCGAATCCCTCTTCGGCCAGGATCTCGTGCTTCGGAAAGGTGGAGTGGATGGCATCGATGATGATTTTCTGGGCGCCCTCATCGACATAGGAGGCAAAGTCGTTGATGCCTTTGTCACGGATGTCTTCGTCATGCACACGCCCCGATTGGGATTGTATGAACGCCGCGGCCTGTCTAGCAGCAGCCTCAGCGGTTCGGGCGGCGTCGTTGAGGAGGGCAAGAGGTGGAGGAGTAGACATCGGCGAATCGTGGGGTGGCCTTTATTGTATTGCCTGATGCGGATCGGCTGGCCGTTAGGATCGTAGGAGTAGACGTGTGTCCATCATCTACCGGCAACCAAGGGCCGGGTTCATCCCAAGCATCATCCATGCGGAGCTTTTCAATTGTTGGTGTCATGGCCGTGCTGCTGCTATCCCTGGGGGGGTGCTCCGGGCGTTCAGCCGATAGCGTAGGACCTGAGGAACGGGCGGAGCGGGACTCGGTCCTGGTCTTTCTGGATCAGGTGGGTCGGGAAGCCATGCGAGGTGCATTTGGGACCCTGGAGTCGTACACCTACCGGCGCTACCTGCGTACGGAGCAGTATGACAGTGAAGACTTTCTGGTCGCTTTCACTGAGCATTTGATCGATGTGGGCGGCTCCGGGCAAAACCGGACCCATCGTGTTACGCAGGCGGACTCGGGTGGGGCGTTCGATTTCGGCCTTTTCAACCAGTTCGTTTCAGAAAATGTAGATGATCCCGATCCTGTTGATCTCACACCCTACCTAATTGGAGATCGACCCGCCCACCTGAATCCACGCAACCTGGACAAGTACGCTTTCCGGATGGCCGGTGATACACTCATGTGGGACCGCTCTGCGCTGATCGTGGATGTTCGGGCCAAACCGGATCTGGGCGACGGGGAAAACATCCGGCGCGTGCGCTACTACGTGGATGCGTCGTCCAATCAGTTGGTAGCCATGCACTTGGAGCGGGTTGACTTGGGTCTGCTCCTTCGAGAGGAAAGTACATTTTACCTGCACGTGCGTCCGGCGCCTGATTCGGCGGAGGATAGTGTCTCCTATGTGCCTTACAACACCCGTTTTCAGACGCTCATCAAGACCCCGTTCATTGGCTCTTTCCGCATCCGCACGGTGTCCACCTACACGGATCATCGAAGGGAGGGGAGATGATCAACGAGGGGGCGGATGACACGGGTGATGCCTAGCGGAAAAGAGCGGCCAGCTGGGAATCTGCCATTACAGCGGATCGGGACAGGACCCCGCTATCTACCATCCGGTTCATGAGGGCAAGGGCATCGTCCGAGCGGCCCGTTGCTGCAAAAACACGGGCCAGCTGAACGTAGCCCCTTGGATCGGAAGCATCCTGCGCCACGGCCACACGAGCCAGTGATTCTGCACGCGTCATGGCCTCCAGCCGAAGGGCACAGTTTGACAGCCTGACGTAATGCGACGTTCGTCCAAGGAAAAGATCTGAAGCGGTTTCTAGGGCCTCTTTTGCAACCACATTCCGATCGATCAGAACCGCGGACTCGCATCGGAGAAGATGGGCTTCTCCATCCTCCGGAGCGTTCCGGGCCGCATGACTGGCATCACGGAGGGCTTCCTCGGGACGTTCCAGGTCCATCAGGATGGCAGCTCTGAGTTTGAGGGCTTCAATATCGTCGGGAATGGCTTCTAGGACCCGATCGATACGGGCTTTGGCTTCGAGCAGACTGTTGCCTGTGGCCCATGCCGTATGGGCGCGGTGGAACTGGACATTCAGTTCCGGAGGACGAAAATCCTGGGCCGTCGTCGGCGCGACGGTAAGAAGGGCGATAATGATATATCGTTCGATGCGAAGCATGAGCCTCAAGATAGCAACAATCATTCCTCATGCGGTTTCTTACCGTAAACCCCGACACGGAGGCGCGATATGCCGCAATCATGCGGCAGCCAAGACGCGCGGTGTCTAGATTTGCCGACATGACGATGTCACAGACATTCAAACCACGCGAACAGGGGTGCGGGTCGATGATCCGCCACCTGACCGAAACCGATTCCACCAATCGGGACGCACGTGCGTGGGCTGCCGAAGGCGCTCCGGACGGGGCCGTCGTGGTGGCGGATCATCAGCGGGCGGGGCGCGGCCGGTTCAGCCGGACCTGGGTGTCGGCGCCCGGTCAGAATCTGTTGCTGACGCTCATCCTGCGGCGTCATCTGCCGCGCCCCGCCCTGCTTCCCCTGACCATCGGTGTTGCCGTCCGGGAGAGTATAGCCGGCATCCTGCCAGCCTCGCAGGTTGGGTTGAAGTGGCCCAACGACGTGCGGATGGGAGGACAAAAGGTTGCGGGCATCCTCGTCGAGTCCCCTGAAGCGGGCGTCTACCTGGCAGGGGTAGGTTTGAACGTGAATCAGATCGATTTTCCCGAGGGCCTGGCCTCGGAGCCCACCTCGTTGATGCTGGAATCCGGTAGCCGGATGGACCGATCCGAGGTGTTCGATCGGCTGATGACGACTATGGACCGTGCGCTGGAGTTGCTGGTCAACGGCCAGTTGCTCGCCGCCTATCGCACCCATTTGGAAGGAGTTGGCAGAGAAGTACGGCTTGAGGACGGTCGAAGGGGCATCTTGAAAAATGTGGACGCTTCCGGCGGGCTGGTCATCGAGACGGAAACCGGGCCGGTTGTGGTACATTCCGGGGACGTCTCCCTTCGTCCTCCCGCTGAATCGGCAACCCCGAGTAACTGATCATGTGGCTCCTTATCGACATCGGTAACAGTTCGTCCAAGGTGGGTTTGTATGACCCTACCTCCGGAACGGGTAGCATGCCGGGAGAAGTGGTGGATACTGCCCGCTTCGAGCACACTTCATTCCCGTCGGCGCAGCTCAAGGAGTTCATCGGGTCAACCCCTATTTCCCGCGCTGCAGCGGTTACCGTCGTGCCCCAGCAACGGGAGATCTGGTCCGACCTGGTTCGTCAGGTGGCCGGCGTGGACGTGCGCTTTTTTTCCCACACATCCGCTCTGCCCATTTCGTTGACCTACCGCACCCCGGATACCATGGGGCATGACCGCATCGCAGCAGCGGTGGGCGCATGGACGCGGTATGGTATTCCTGGGGAGCAGGGTGTGCTCGTGCTTGATGCCGGTACGGCCTTGAACATTGAGGTCGTCCGACCCGACGGGACCTATCCCGGTGGCGTCATTACCGCCGGACCAGCATTGGTTCGTGATGCACTGGGCGTATCCACCGCCCAACTCCCGAAGGCGATGCTTGAATTACCACCCTCGCCCGTTGGTACGAGCACCGTGGAAGCCTTGCAGTCCGGTATTCTGTACGCTCTTCTGGACGCAGCCGCGGGAATGGTAAACCGGATCCAGCGTCAGGAAGGGGTACCTTTTGCCGTGGTAACTACCGGAGGATGGGGAGCGTGGATGATTGAGCACCTAAGGGTGGATTGGATCCATGATCGTCACTT
>JAAZVD010000105.1 GCA_018623785.1 Bacteroidota bacterium
CCGATGCCATCGCCCTCGATGAATGGAATGATGGGTGTGTCCGGGACGTTCAGGGTTCCATTGGCCATGGTCACGCTGTGGCCACCGGTGGGGGTCTCGAGATGATCGTACATCGGATGTAGACTCGTCTAGTGGTTGATCGGAATCAGACTGAAGGCGGAAAATCGCTTCTTTATGCCGAATGAGCGAGTGAAAATCAGGGGAAGGGCGCACTGACCCGGCATTCCACTGCAAATGGCACGACTGGCTCTGTGCCTTACAGCCGCCCGAAGTGAGAGCGAAGTCGTAACTCCCACACCTTCCACATGGCCTCCCGAACAATGGCTTTGCTCATCTTGGACCGCCCTTCGGTACGCTCCGTGAAAACGATGGGCACTTCGGCCAGTCGGAATCCTTTTTTCCACGCCTTGTAATTCATCTCGATCTGGAAAGAGTATCCATTCGAGTTCACTTCGTCCAAATCGATGGCCTCCAGTACCTCCCGACGAAAGCACTTGAACCCTGCCGTAACATCCTGCAGCGTCAAACGCGTAATGGCGCGGGTGTAGATACCAGCCGAGTAGGAAAGAATCAGACGGGAGAGAGGCCAGTTCATGATCCGCACACCGCCGATGTACCGGGATCCAATGACTACGTCCGCTTCATCAGCGTCAATGGGCGCCACCAGACGCGGAAGGTCGGCAGGGTTGTGGGACAGATCAGCATCCATCTCGCATACGCGAGTGTATGCCCTCTCCAAAGCGTAGCGAAATCCGGTGATGTACGCCGTGCCCAGGCCGAGTTTACCGGCTCGGCGCACCAAATGGACACGGTCCGGGTGTGTAGTTATCAACCCGTCTACGATATCCCCCGTGCCGTCTGGACTGCCATCATCTACGACGAGCACGTGAAACGAACCCGGTAGCTCCAGAACCTGGTTGACCACATGACCGATGTTCTCGGCCTCATTATAGGTTGGGATTACGACGAGCGTCTGCGCCGACTGCATCCGATCGGGGACTGGCGGGGAGGAAGGTCAGGATGAGGGCTATCCCTCGTCCTTTGAAAATGCCTCACTGTTACGGAGGAAGAACATGGTATGTTCAGCCAGCTCGGCGGGGACCACGATATCGTCCAACTGTTTGGTCATATCGATTGTTTGGCGGTACTGGTCCATGTAATGGCTGCAGCACTTACACATATCCATGTGCTCCTCGAACTGGGCCATTGTCTTCTCGTCGAGTGTACCCTCGACGTAGTCCGCCAGAAACTCGTTCACCTTCTCGCAGCCGGGCGCCAAGCCCAAGGCTGTCTTGAGTGCGGTTAGAAATTTCATCGTCTGAACAGTGGGGGTAATCTTCGGGTTAAGATATCGGATTCCACCTTGCGGAATCATTATTGTCTCGGCAATCGCCTCATATGCGGGTCGAGCAATTTCCGAAGCGCACCCCGGGCTCTGTGCAGCCGTACCCTGACGGCTCCCGAACTTATGTCCAGCATCTTTGCGACCTCATCTGTCGAGTACTCTTCAATGTCTCGAAGTGTTACAACAGTCCTGTAATCCTCTGGGAGCTCTTCTATGCCCCGCCGTACCAGTTGTTGACGATCCGAGTATTCCGTTACACGGGCCGGATCCCATACGGCTGGAGTTTCGACGAACATACCGCGGTTGAACTGCGGCTGCATGCGCTCCACTTCCTGATCCTCCAGCGAACTGAGCCGTCGCGACTTTCGAAGGGAGGCACGCGCCAGATTGATCCCGATAGCATACAGCCAGGTCGTCAGTTTCGATTCCCGGCGGAACGTATTCATACGTTGATAAGCCTGCAGAAACGTTTCCTGCAAGATGCTCTCGGCCTCATCATCATCACCCACAATCCGTACGATGACCCTGAACAGCCTGGGGGACTCCTGTACCACCAGTTGCTCGAAGGCTTTTTCGTCGCCGGCCATCAGCGCTTCCAGACTTATGGCATCTTCGGCACCGTCTGCCGTCGAGGTGACCATATCACCTGTGTCGGGCGGCGCACCAGCACGTTCTGGCTTCGCTTTGTTCGTTGGCTTCATGTAGAGAGTATAACAGGACAGAGTGTGTCGCTTGCAATTTTTCCGGTTGGGAATCATTGCAATAGATCAAACTACACAGCACACCATAGAAAACCGAATCCGCTCACCGCACGTTTTTCGATTTTTGTGACTTTTTTCGCCCAGTCGAAGTACGGATGCATCAGAGTCCTCGTCAAATGGTGCCTTGCCCCGTCACTGAGGAGCTGTTCCTGTCCTCGGCTACGTCAGAGAAAAGCGCTTCCGACTGCTAAGCCTGTAATAACAAGTAATCACAGGCTTGGTCAAATTTGAGTTAACCGCCGGTACATTTTCGTCTCCTGTTGTATCATTCGTGGCTGCCTCGTCTTTCCACGACGGGCTGCAATCATTGAGACCAATCTTTTCAACCACATCAGTCGCTACATGGCAAAGCAGACGAAGAAGGCGCCGGCACGCAGGAAGAGCACCACATCGCGTGCCAAGAGTGCCGCTAAGGCCAAGGACCCGGTGGGCATGTCTGTCGTCCCCGATACCCTCAGCTTTTCTCAGGAGTTCGACACCTACCCTGCAGGCAAATACACGCACGAGGAGCTGGGCCTTAATGAGGACCAGGTCATCGCCATGTATCGCAACATGCTGCTGCAGCGACGATTCGAGGAGCGGGCAGCCCAGATGTACGGAAAGCAGAAGATTGCCGGTTTCCTGCATCTCTACATAGGGCAGGAGGCTATCTCGACGGGCACAGCCACTGCCATGAAAATCGGCACGGACTCCCTGATCACGGCATACCGGGATCATGGTCACGCACTTGCCCTCGGCATGAGCGCAAATGAGGGCATGGCCGAAATGTTTGGTAAGATCGGCGGATGTTCCAAGGGCAAAGGCGGCTCCATGCACTTTTTCGACAAGGAGAATCGCATGTTCGGCGGGCACGGTATCGTGGGTGCCCACGTTCCCGTCGGGGTCGGAATGGCCTTTGCGCACAAATACAAGGAGGACGGCGGTGCGGCTATTGCTTTCTACGGCGATGGTGCGGCCGGCCAGGGCGCCATACACGAGGCCGCCAACCTGATGTCCATCTATGAACTGCCTGCCATTCTGGTTGTCGAAAATAACCAGTATGCCATGGGCACCGCCGTTCACCGAGCCTTCGGGCAAACCGAATTCTCGCATTGGGCAGCTTCCTACGGTGTGCGCGGCGCGGTGGCCGATGGAATGGATGTGTTTTCCGTGATCAAAGCTATGCAGGATGCACTGGCCGAGGCGCGGGATAACAAGCCAACCATGATGGAAATACGTACGTACCGCTACCGGGGGCATTCGATGTCTGACCCGCAGAAGTACCGCACCAAGGAAGAGCTGGATGCCAAGAAAAACGAGGACCCCATCCTTCGTTTGAAAGCCTATCTGCTCGACCGCAACGTCACGGACGAGAAAACGCTGGATGCCATTGACGAGGACGTCAAGGAAGAGGTCATGGCATCGGTCGAGTTTGCCGAGAACAGCCCGGCTCCCGACCTGGACACCATCTACGACGACGTCTACGATTCACGGGACTACCCCTACCTCGCCTGAGAACAGGTATGAGGGCCTCGGCGGCCCACCTGTCCGGGACACTCCAGCGAACCCCAACTCAATTTTTATTCCACAATGGCAGTTTTACAGTTCAGAGAGGCGCTTCGTGCAGCCATGACCGAGGAGATGGAGCGTGATGAGCGCGTTTTCCTGATGGGCGAGGAGGTTGCCGAGTACAACGGCGCCTACAAGGTCAGCGAAGGCATGCTTGAGAAGTTTGGCCCCAAGCGCATCATCGATACTCCTATCTCCGAGAACGGCTTCTGCGGTCTCGGTGTCGGAGCGGCTATGAGCGGTCTGCGCCCGATCATCGAGTTCATGACGTTCAACTTCTCGTTTGTTGCCATCGATCAGATCATCAACAATGCAGCCAAGATCCGCTACATGTCCGGTGGTCAGTTCGATGTGCCCATTGTATTCCGCGGCGCCAACGGCGCAGCGGGTCAGCTGGCTGCAACGCACAACACATCGACCGAGAGCATCTACTCGACGATTCCCGGACTCAAAGTCATCGCCCCGTCCAACCCGGACGATGCAAAGGGTCTCCTGAAGTCGGCCATACGCGACAACAACCCCGTCATCTTCCTCGAGTCCGAAGTCATGTTCGGTATGAAGGGCGAAGTCTCGGATGCGGAGGACTACATCATCCCGATCGGAAAAGCCCGGATTGCGAGGGAAGGTACGGACGTAACGATCGTAGCCCACTCCAAGAGCTACCACATTGCCATGCGTGTGGCAGAGCGGCTTGAGGAGAACGGTTACAGTGCCGAGGTCATCGACCCGCGGACCATCCGTCCTTTGGACATCGATACGATTGTCGATTCGATCAAGAAGACCAACCGCTGCGTCATCATCGATGAAAGCAACCCATACGCGAGCATTTCCTCGGAAATCACGTTCCAGATCCAGGATCGGGCATTCGATTTCCTGGATGCGCCCATCAAGCGTATTACGGCCAAGGATGTGCCGGCGCCGTACGCCAAGAACCTTATCGAATACTACATGCCTCAGGAAGAGGATGCCTACCAGGCCTGCTTGAGCGTGATGTACGCCAAGTAAGCTCCGGTATCCTTGCGGGCCGTCAACGAATTGAGGGCCCGTCTGACATAGCCGTCCATCCGGTTCGAGCCGCGGCGGCCCACATTGACACAAGCCTATAGAATCCCATGGCCATAGCAGTTGAAATGCCGAAAATGAGTGACACCATGGAAGAAGGTGTTCTCGCGGCGTGGTTGGTAGAAGAAGGAACCTCCGTTTCCGCGGGCGACGTCGTTGCCCAGGTCGAAACCGACAAGGCGACGATGGATCTTGAAGTCTACGACGATGGCGTGCTGCTCAAGCGCGTTATTGGCGAAGGTGATGCGGTGCCGATTGGAGGCCTTATTGCCATTCTGGGACAGGAGGGAGAAGACGTTTCGGATATCCTGGCCAAGTATGGCGCGGGAGGGGACGGTGCCTCAACGGAATCCGCACCAGCGCCTGCTCCTGCTCCTGCTCCTGCTGCAGCGCCAGCCCCTGCGGCACCCGCAACTCCCGCCGCTCCGGCCCCTGCCCCTGCCCCTGCCCCTGCGGCAACTGCCGCTCCGGCCGCACCCGGTGGACGTGTGAAGGCCTCCCCGCTGGCACGCAAAATGGCCACTGAGCAGGGGATTGATTTGGAGGCGATTGCCGGTTCCGGACCTGAGGGACGGATCATCAAGCGCGACGTAGAAGCCGCCATGGGCGGCACGGCCCAGCCCGTAGTACAGCCGGTCGCGCCTGTCGCAACGCCGCGTCCGGTGGTCGAGCCATCGGCGCCGGTGGCCGCTCCAGATGGCGCATACGAATCGGTCCGTATCTCGCAGATGCGCAAGACCATTGCACGCCGTTTGGCCGAGAGCAAGTTCACGAACCCGCATTTCTATCTGACGGCAGACATCGACATGTCCGAGGCAGTCTCCTTCCGCGCCAAGCTGAACGAAAAAGCAGAAGCGCGCAGCCTGGGCAAGGTATCCTTTAACGACCTGGTCACGAAGGCCTGTGCCCTGGCCTTGCGTCAGCATCCGTGGGTCAACGCTTCCTGGATGGAAGCCGAAGGCGAAATCCGCCTGCACAAGGAGGTGCACGTGGCCATAGCCGTGGCAGTGGATGAGGGACTTATCACGCCGGTTATCCGCCACGCCGACCGCAAGGGGCTAACGGAGCTTTCTGCCGAAACTCGGGATCTAGCCACCAAAGCCCGTAATCGCGAGTTGCAGCCGGAAGATTGGTCGGGGTCGACGTTCTCGACGTCCAACCTCGGTATGTTTGGCATTGACGAGTTCACGGCTATCATCAACCCGCCGAACG
>JAAZVD010000106.1 GCA_018623785.1 Bacteroidota bacterium
CGATGGGACTCACGAGCCGGGATGGCATTGTCCCCCTGTACCTGCGCAATGACATCGGCGGTCCAATGACCCGAACCGTCGAGGATGCAGTGAGGGTGCTCGACGTCATTGCCGGATACGATCCTGCCGACCCCATCACACAGCGCTCTGAAGGCCAGTTGCCGGAGAGCGGGTATCTGTCGTCCCTCGACCCGAAGGGCCTCGAAGGCGCCCGCATTGGCGTTTTTACGCCCTATCTGCGGCCCGACTCCACCCACCCCGACATTTTCGCGCGGATGGCGGAAGCGATGAATGATCTACAGGAAGCCGGTGCCACTGTTGTCAACCCATTCACGATTGCGGGCCTCTCCCTGGACCCTTCCATCTGGTGCGAAGTGTTCAAGCATGACGTGGAGGCATACTTCGCAACCCGGGAAGACGGGTTTCCCTACCAGCACCTCGAGGATATCATCGCTACCGGACAGTTTGCCGCCTACATCCGGGAATCGTTGGAATACACGGCCTCTTGGACCGAGCCGCCCTGCCCGGATCTGTACACCCATGAGCCCAACATCGCTTTCCGAGAGACCATCCTGGCCGCCATGGATGCGGACAGCCTCGACGCCATCATATACCCGACATGGAGTTGGCCGGCGCGCGAACTAGGCGACATGGATACCCCGGCAGGCGACAACAGCCAATACCTTTCGCCCCAGTCAGGACTGCCAGCCATCCAGGTGCCCGTCGGGTATACGGAGAACGGCCTTCCGGTCGGGATGACCCTGCTTGGTCGGCTCTTCGACGAATCCACGCTGATTCGGCTGGCCTACGCCTACGAGCAAGCTACCCATCATCGCAGCCCGCCTGCCGGTTTTGACTGATTGCTACCACCGACCTACCCCTTTTTACACCCAAACCGCCGTTTAACCATGAGCCGTTTTCCCACCTTTCTGCTTCTGCTGGCCCTCCTTCTCTCGGCCTGTCAACCCAACAATTCAACAGATACGGCAACCGATGACCGGCCTTACGTGGAATTCCTGAATCCAACAGACCTGCAAGAGCCCGGGCCCTTCTCGGATGCCGTTCGGGTCGGCAACCTGCTTTTTCTCTCGGGCAAGGTTGGTGTCCTTCCCGGCACGCGAACGCTGGCTGAGGGGGGTATCGAAGGCGAATCCCGTCAGACGATGGACAACATCAAGGCTACGCTCGAGCGCTGGGGATCGTCCCTGGATCGGGTGGTCAAGTGTACGGTCATGATTGACAATATCGAGGAGTGGGGCGCCTTCAATGAGGTCTACGTGGAGTACTTCCCCGGCAACAAACCCGCCCGCAGCGCCTTTGGAGCCGATGGCCTCGCGCTTGGAGCCGCGGTGGAAGTAGAGTGCATTGCCACGGTGGACTAATGCGGGCGCAGCAGCACAGCCCAATCGCTTCCTCGTGTTGAGATTCCGCTCCGGTTGCGGTAAATAGGGCCGTCCCGGGATTACCACGGGGCACTACCGACATGTACGCTGCCACGCACAGCCCTTGTCACCCTGTCACATTCTCTCCAAACCACTATGAGTCCATCCTCGATAAGTGCCCGTCTTTCGGTAATGATGTTCCTGCAGTTCTTCATCTGGGGAGCGTGGTACGTTACCGTCGGCATCTTCATGGGAGAGAACGATATGGGTGATATCTCCCATTGGGCCTACACAGTCGGTCCGCTGGCAGCCGTCATTTCACCTTTTTTCCTGGGCATGATTGCCGACCGGTACTTCGATGTGGAAAAGGTCCTGGGCGTCATGCATCTGCTGGGTGGAGCGGCTATCCTGGCTGCGCCCTTCTATGCGGGATCACCAACCATCTTCGTCCTGCTTCTGGCCCTTCACATGCTGTGTTACATGCCCACGATCGGGCTGACCAACACGCTGGCCTTCCACAACATTACGGATCAGGAAAGGCAGTTTCCCCTGATACGCGTATTCGGTACCCTTGGTTGGATTGCCGCAGGTGTCCTGGTCAGCCTGGGACTCAAGGCAGAGACCTCGGCCGTTCCGTTCTACGTTGCCGGGGGAGCATCCATTGTGATGGGCTTCTTCAGCTACACCCTCCCACATACCCCGCCCCCTGGAGCCGGATCGGGTTCCATCACTGCACGGGAGATACTGGGACTGGATGCGCTGGCCAAGCTGCGCAGCCGCTCGTTCAACGTTTTCATCCTATCCTCTTTCCTCATCTGTATTCCGCTGGCCACCTACTACAACTTCGCGCCCATCTTCGCCAATGATGTAGAATTGCCCAACGTGGCCTTCAAGATGTCATTCGGGCAGATGTCCGAGGTGCTGTTCATGGTCTTGATGCCCTTCTTCTTCCGAAGACTGGGCGTAAAGTGGATGCTTGTCGTTGGCATGGGCGCTTGGGTGCTCCGATACGCGCTGTTTGCGCTGGCGGCTCCGGCAGGCACAGTGTGGATGATCATGTTCGGCATCATCCTGCACGGCATCTGCTATGACTTCTTTTTCGTGACCGGTCAGATCTATGTCGACAAGAAATCGACCGCTGATATCCGGGGTCAGGCTCAGGGTCTTCTGGTCCTGATCACGTTGGGCCTCGGCATGCTAATCGGTGCCCAGGTTTCGGGATGGCTGAATAACTGGTTCAAGGATGGCGCGGAGATACTTTCTGCTGCTGCCTGGCAATCATTTTGGTGGATTCCGGCGGCCTTTGCTGGAGCCATCCTGCTCTTTTTCACCCTGATGTTCAACGACGAAGTGGACCGCGAGGAGGTCTCGATATGACGGATCCAAAGCGCATCGATCGCCGCACATTCATGAAAACGGGCGCCCTCGGCGCTGCGGGCCTGAGTTTTTTCCCTGCGGCCTGTGCCCAGCCTGAGTCCGGAGCGGATGGCGCGCCAGCCCCCATGGCGGGTGCTGGCGCTCCGCTCTTCGAAATTTCCCTGGCGCAGTGGTCCCTGCACAAGGCGCTGCGTGCCGAGGAAATGACCAACCTTGAGTTTCCGGTCTTCACCAAGCAGGCTTGGGGAATTTCCGCCGTTGAATACGTCAACTCGTTCATGCGCGAGGAGAGCCGTGATCCACGGTACGTAGAGGAGCTACGCATGATTACCGAAGGCGAAGGCATCACGAATGTGCTCATCATGTGTGATGGCGAAGGGCGACTTGGCGACCCAGACGATGCGGCCCGCACGCAGGCCGTCGAAAACCACTACCGCTGGGTAGAAATTGCCCGGGAGCTAGGCTGTCATTCCATCCGCGTCAATGCGGCTTCCGAGGGCGACTGGAACACGCAGCGGGACCTCGCTGCCGATGGCCTTGGCCGCCTGACCGAGTTCGGCGCGCAGGCCGACATCAACGTCATCGTGGAAAACCATGGCGGAATCTCGTCCAATGGCGCCTGGCTGGCCGAGGTCATGCGCACCGTGAACCATCCACGCTGCGGTACCCTGCCTGACTTTGGCAATTTCAACATGGGTGAGGCCAACGGTGGCTGGTACGATATCTACCAGGGCGTCGAAGAACTCATGCCCTTTGCCAAGGCCGTCTCCGCCAAGAGCCATAACTTTGACGCCGATGGCAATGAACGTGATAAGGACTACATGCGTCTGATGCGTATCGTGCTCGATGCCGGCTACCGCGGCTACGTGGGCATTGAATACGAAGGCAATGAACTGAGCGAAAGCGAGGGCATTTCAGCTACCCTCGACCTGCTCAAGCGCTGCCGCGAAGAACTGGCTTCTGAATACTCCTGACTACTGACAACCCCATGAAACAGCTATTCATTCTGGCCCTTGGCCTTTCGCTCGGCCTGACGGCCTGCCAACCCGCTGAAACCGGAGACGCCATGGTCGATGATGCCGCGGCCGCCGAAGCCGAATGGATGTCTCTTTTCGACGGGGAGTCCTTCGAGCACTGGCGCGGCTACAAGCAGGAGACCATGCCCGAAGGCTGGGTCATTGACGAGGGGGCTATGTATGCCTCGGCGCCAGGAGCGGGCATGGACATCGTAACGCGCGAGACGTTCACCAATTTCGCGTTCGAATTCGACTGGAAAGTGGAGGAAGGCGGCAACAGCGGTGTGATGTGGCATGTGGATGAATCCGCGGGCAACTACCCCTGGATGACGGGTCCCGAATACCAGCTTCTCGACGATGCTGCGTTCAACGACGGGCAGGTGGGCAAAAACAGCGCCGCGTCCAACTACGACGTACAGGCGCCGTCAGAGGCCGTAACCCGTCCCGCCATGGCGTGGAACGAGGCACGCATCGTGGTGAACGGCAATGATGTAGAGCACTGGCTTAACGGCGTCATGGTCGTTGCCTACGAAAAAGGAAGCGATGCGCACCAGGCGAACGTGGCGGCGTCCAAGTGGACGGACTACCCGACCTACGGCACCACGTCCACTGGTCATATTGCCATCCAGGGCGACCACGGCGCGGTCTGGTTCCGCAACCTTCGCATCAGATCCCTGGACTGAGTGGAGCCGGGGCGTTCAGCGTTAACCCGATCAGCGGCGGGGATTCAACCGATCAGCGGCCGGCGTTAACCCCTCCTTCGACGTGCCGGTACCGACTCAAATTGCCGGCTCCGTCAAAGGCGACCACATCGTAGGCTTCATAATCGGCCGGTGACCCCTGTTCCATGCCAGGGCTGCCTATGGGCATCCCTGGAACTGACAACCCTTTGATGGCGGGCCGCTCTTCGAGCATGCGCAATACATCCTCGGCCGGCACATGCCCCTCCACGATATAGCCGTCGATGATCCCTGTATGGCAGCACTGCAGATTCCGGGCAATGCCCTGCTGGAACTTGACTTCGCTCATGTTGCTCGAAGGCCGGGTTTCAACCTCGATACCGGCTGCAACAATGTGTTCTACCCACTGCGAGCAGCACCCACAGTTGGGGTCCTGATAGACCACCATCTTGGTGGGGGTGCCGTCGGGCTTTGGCGCCATGAAAATGAATACGGCCGCTGATGCTATGAGGACCGTTGACAGCAGTACGATGGAAGTCTTGTTCACGTCGATCTTTGCCTTGGCTTATTCCAGGGTGGTCGCTTGATCGTATTGAACGTCGTGCGCTTTGTTTCCACGGGGTGTGCCTTCTGTCCAGAGAGTCCCTGAGCAACATGATGTACATTGGGGCCCGGCTATCATCAATCGCTCCCATCATCATGAAACCTCGTTCCGTCCTGCTTCTGCCCACCCTGCTGCTGCCTATCCTGCTCCTGAGCGCATGCGAACGTCCAGACCAGGCCCTCGTCGTGGCTTCCCCCGCATGGCAGTGGCAGTACCAGGATTCAACATCGTTTTTCATCGGGATCCATGCGGTAGACGAACATATCGTATGGGCAGCCGGCTCCCAGGGTCGCGTCGTACGCACCACCGATGGCGGAGCCACCTGGTCTACGATGTTCGTTCCTGGCGCGGATTCCCTCCAATTCCGAGACGTGCATGCCTTCGATGGCAAGACGGCCTATGTCCTTTCCATAGGCAACGGCGCGGATTCGCGTAGTTACAAGAGAACCGAGGGGGGCACATCGTGGGAGCTCTCGTTCCGGAACGAAGACGAAAACGCTTTTTATGACTGTTTCTCTTTCTGGGATGCAACGAGTGGCTTCGCCTTCTCCGATTCCTACCAAGGGGAATTCACGTTGATCACGACCAAGGATGGCGGCGCCTCCTGGCAGCGCATCGACCCGGCCCTCGTGCCCGATGCCCGTGAGGGCGAAGGAGCCTTTGCGGCCAGTGGGACCTGTGTCCAGACCAGGGAGGGTGGCCTTGGCTGGTTTGCCACGGGCGCATCGGCCGTTGATACGCGCGTCATCCGAACAGCCGATTACGGCGCTTCGTGGCGTGAGTCCATTACTCCGATCGCAAGTCAGACAGGCTCAGAGGGCATTTCTACAATGAGTGTTCTCGATGCCCGGCATCTGGTCA
>JAAZVD010000002.1 GCA_018623785.1 Bacteroidota bacterium
ATCCTTCTTCAGGCGACGACCGGACAGTTCAAAGTAGGCTTCGTAGGCTTCCGCAGCCGCTTCGTAGTTACGTCGAGAAGCAAGGACACGGGCTTCGTTGAGCGATTCCTGTAGATCAGATCGGGTCTTCAAGTACTGTGCCCGCTCAAGGATGAGTTCCAGGGCGTTCAAACGAGGAGTCCACCGCGACTCATTCCAGCTTGACATCCGTCCAAGGTATCCAGCTGCCTCATCAAGATTCCCTCTGCGTATTCTGTACCCTGCTGTTTCGAGAAGAAGTTCTCCATCCCGCATGGTGCGATCCGAGACAAACTCCTGAAGGAACGCTTCCCCCTTGGCGTCCAGCGCATCCAACGCAAAGCGTACCAACACATACGACCGTTTGGCCTGTACATCGTCAGGGGTACGTTCTATTAACCATGCCACTTGCGAGAATGCCTGCTCCGGGTACCCATACAGGCGTAATGCATCGACGTATTCGCGCCGCAGGTCCAAATCCCCGGGACGCAGCTCAAGAAGAGCGACATACGCTTTGATGGCTTCGTCGAACAGATCCAGCCGCGTGTATACGGGAATAATGTCACGCCATGCGTTTTCATCTCTGGGCGCCACTTCGAGCTGTCGCTCCAGAGCGCTCATGCGCTCCATGGTACGTTGTCTGCGCGTTTCACGGATACTCAGAACCCGGCTTGCATAGCCGGGGTCAGTTGGTCGGGCGTACTCGGGATCCGTGAGAATGGCATAGGCTTCTTCGTAGCGCTCCTGAGCCGTGAGTTCATCAACCAACCGATAGCGAATCCCCAAGTTGTTCGGTTCCATCCGCAGTCTATACGTCAACCGGTCGGCAGGGAATATGGGCGTATCCCCCTCCTGGCTTGCGAATCCCCGATCCGTGCGGAGGAACAGCGCTTGCCAGCGACGGCTTCTTCCGTATTCGGGTTCCAGAAGCACCAGGTTGTCGTAAGCCTCAAAAAATCGCTCGTTCTCCAGGTAGAGCTCAATCAACTCCAGCCGAAGAGCATCGTCGTCGGGATTCGAATTCAGCTGACGTTCCAGCCGATCGATGGGGTATTCCTGAGGCGCCGCCTCAGCCGGTTGCTCCACCACTGCCTCCTGGCAGGCCTGCGCATCCCCATTATTCGGATTGAGCAGCAAGGCCTGACTACAAGCACGGGAGGCCGCATCGTACTTCCCCTGCCACAGCTGGAAGTAACCCAAGCGCATCCACAAGTCGTCGTTCGTGGGATAGATACGCGTGTATTTATCGGCTACCGACTCCCCTTCCTCGTACTTACTGGTACCGGTGGCCAGTGAAATCAGATAGCGCTGAACAACATCCGGCGTTCCTTGAACCCGACGCAGATATTCGGCAAACTGCTCGTTGGCTTCGGTATAGCGACGTTGTTTGTAAAGCGCATCGGCAAACCGGATTCGATAGGCCAGGTTATCGGGATTCAGGGCAACCAACTGCGCCATGCTCTCCAGACTTGCGATGCCGCTTCGGGTGGGCGTGGCTGGTCCTAGATCTGCATTCAGGGCACTCCTGGCCCTTCGAAGACCCTCGAGAGCCTCCACGCTGCCAGGATTGATCCGAATAACCCGCTCATAATCGGTTACCGCTTCCTCGAAGTCGCCATTTCCCTCGTAGGATGCGGCACGCAGCATGATCAAACGTGTATCCCGGGACTGGGCCGTGATCATCTCATTCAAAATGACGATTGCTTCGCCGTAGCGCCCCTCCTCGATCATGTCTTCCGCCATCTGCTGACCTACCAAATCCTGAGCCAGCAGGGTGTGCGGTGCCACCATGAGGATCAGGAATGCCAGGACGGTATAGGAAGGGGTACGCTTCATGTAGGTTCGAATGCTGTCATCGCTGTGCCATTGAGCATCTCGGTGTCATCGAGGCCGGAAACCAAAGGTCTTACCTCGGAAACCAGCACAAACGTCATGCTCCGTCCAGCGCATAGGCAAGAAATTCGGAGGCTCCTTTGAAGGGTCGCCCTTCCGGTACCACAATGGCTGAAACCGATTGGAGCAAACCATCTGACTGCTTGGGGCTGACGATCGAGAGACGATCCCTCAGCCCGGAAAAGAAGGTCTGTGCTACATCAGCAGGCGTTTCTTGGAGAAGGACAACCATGCGCTCGATATCTGCAACAGCCAGCATATCGTCTGCGGGACCGAGCTCTGCCCGGACCAGATCGGTTAGAAAATCGAAATCGATGGGTCGCTCGGCCTGCCGCCCCTGCTCCATTTTGAGCGCCAGTAGCAAAAAAGGCTGACCCGAATCTCGACGGGCAAAAACCTCTTGCAGCTTGTGCTCGAACGATTCCCTGTCCGCGAAAACGGCCACGTCATCGCTGGCTGCCGAGGAGTCCTCAGGCCGTCCAGGTGATGATTGATCCTGAGCAGAGCTATTCCCCTGTAAGGATGGGGAAGGCTGGTCCGGCACCGGCGTCGACGTGGGTATGTGACCATGCACAGATGCAGGTGGAGGCGGTTGGGACAGTGACTCCTTGGACACCGGCGCCTGAGGTGGCGGCGGTGGCTGGAACGACGGTGGTGGGAAGGACGATGCCTGGGGCTGTCGGCCGATTGGATTCGCAGCATCTTCCGATTCGGACTCCGTTTCAGACAACTCCTCCACGGAATCAGGGGCTATCCCTGCCTCAAGATGAAACACCTCTTCAATGGAGGCAGATGGGGGCTCCGGTTCAGATGGCAACGACGGGGGAGGAACTGGATCCCTGACGTCAGCATCGGGATCAAAATTGAGTCCAAACCCAGCCTGGGGACCTTGAATGGAACTCGGCTCAAAGATGAACCCCTCTGGCTCCGATTCCGCCTTCTCTGGCGACGGCACGGATTCCTTGGGCTGCTGCTCAATACGGGTGGGAACCGATAGATTTTCCAGATCCCAATAGTCCACCACTTCGCGTTTGATGTGGCCAATATGCGGGATAAGTGAGATACGCCGCATTGTGGTAGGAACACTTTGATCGCCCAACTCGATGCGAATCGAACCGGTCATCTGACTGGCCATGAACTCAATGACGCGGCCGGATTGCTCATTGGCTGGTTCCGGCATCACCAATATCGTGGTCGTATCCAGCGAATCGATCTGCTCCAGGAACTGAATGAATTCCGTTCGGAAGCGGTCGTAGGAACGGAACGCAACGAACGGCATGAAGTCGTTCATTACAAGCCGTGTAGGCCTGTGCTGGCGAATCAAGGTAACAAGGTCCCACAGCGCACGGGAAACACCATCGTCACCCATGCTTTGCAGATCCAGAAGCGGCGGTACCCGCACCAAGCGGACATCGCCGGCCTCGTGGGCCTCTTTCAGGTTGAAACCGATCGAGGCGGCCTGGATCATGAGATCTTTGTGACGGTCGGGAGAAATGAACAAGGTCGACTCTCCCAGCGCAGACCCGGTGTGCGCAAACATGAGGGTCAGCAGACCTCGACCGCTGGCCGCGCGACCGTATACCAGATACGAGCCACCGCGGTAGAGCCCCCCCCACGCGTTGTCGATCACATCAATCCCGAATAAATGCTTCGGAGCAAAATTCACTGGTCTTGCGGCTAATGCGTTCATCGGGAACCGTTTATCCAAAGTGAGAAGTGACCGAACAGACTGACAGCGGGCCTCAAAGCAGCGCCACTCAATCGTTTTACGGACGTCTTTCGACTTCTCATTTTCAGCTCACACGAACTAGTTTGAAAGGTTATCACTCATAAAGATCCCGCCAGACCACCAGCAGAGCCCTTTCAGTGCTCAGAATGGCTTGTTCGGAATGCTCTCCCAGGGAGCATCGGCTCGAATCCGGGTTTGTTAACTACGAGGCGAATCTTTTTTCGGGGATTAACTAATCAGGATTGGACCCGATTACTGTAAGGAACACACGTTATATCGCATTTTTTGACGCTACGACGGATCGACCGATCTTCTTATCATGATCTCCTCCAGCCCCTCATCCAGATCTGCTTCCTGGCTTCTTTCCGTTTGGACAGGAGGCGTGCTGATGCTTCTCTCCGGATGCGACATCTTCGGCACTCCCGTAGACAGTCGAGCCCCCCGCCTGGAAATCGTGGCACCGTTTGAAGAGGCCTCCGTTGCTGGCAGTAGTCTTCTGATCAGCGTCCAAGCAGAAGCCCTCGGGGAAAACAACTGGGTATCGTTTGTCACCGTCAGTGTCAATGGCGAGCAGGTCGGCACGGCAGAGCTGGAAGAAACCCTGTACAATCTGCGCCTGAATACAACCGCATTCCCAGATGGGACGTACCGACTCGAAGCCACGGGGTTTGACCGATACCAAAGCCGCGGATTATCTGCACCTGTCCTTATTTCAATTGACAATACCCCCGAAAACCCCGGCCCTCGCGCCCGTATCACCGAACCTACCGATCAGTCGGAGGTGTCCGGAGTAATCCGGGTTTTTGCGAGTCCGGAACCGGGCGAATCCACTGTCTCGCACATGGACTTGCTGATTGATGGCGTTCCGTCCGACACACAGGAAACGCCAGCCTCGGGAGGGACATTCCTGTTCGATGTGGATACGTCCGTGCTGGCCGTGGGCGAGCATACCCTTGAGGTGAAGAGCTACAGCGGACCGGGATCGTTCCACATCTCAGATCCTGTCACGATTATCGTTAGCGAGGATGACGGCGCTAATGAAGGACTTCCGGGCAGTCTGAGATGGAAAACACCCGGTATTACGGGAGATGTGGATGGTGCGGTCGCAGTCGGGTTCAATAATGATATTTACGTTGGCTCGAGCGACAACAGCTTCTTCTCTTTCTCCGCCAACGGCTCCCTGAAGTGGCGTTACGATGTCGGTGGGGCCATTGAGTCCTCCCCGCTGGTGGGAAACAACGATGACATTTTCGTGACCGGCTCGGAAGGGCGCCTCTATGGGATCAGCTCGGAAGGAACGCGGCGATGGGGGTGGGCCAATCACTATGATACCGGTTCCAGCATCCGCTCCTCTCCCTCGATGGGATCAGATGGCACCATCTACTTCGGGGACTCGCAAGGGCGCCTGCATGCCGTCAGCTCGTTTGATGGACTCAAACCCGGTACAGGATCCTGGCCCGTGGACGTGACCACCGCAGAAATCGTGACTCCGCCTGTTATCGGTCGGGATCGAACCGTGTATGTGGGCGCTACGGACGGTCATGTGTATGCCTATGATCCGGACGGCGTGCGTTTATGGAAGACCGCCAGCGACATCGGCAGCGTGATGGTCGGAATGGCTATGGTGGAGCGCGAATACTCCGTCCTACTTCCCTCAGGCACCGTGCGAACCACTATTGTTGTGGTCCTCTATGTCGTGACAAACGACGGGAATCTGGTCGCAGTGTCCGGTGAAGACGGCTCCGTACAGTGGAGCTATCCTCTCTCTGGGCCGTTGCGCAGCGCTCCGGTTGTGGGTCCGGACGGAACCATTTACGTGGGCACCAGCACGGGGCTGATAGCACTCAACCCGGATATTGATGCGCTTACACCGCGCCTTCGCTTCGTGCATGTGTCTCCCGATGTCGGTACGCCCGTCATCGATTCAAATGGCATTATCCATTTCATGTCTGACAAGACGGTAATGGCAATCAGTCCGGGCAACGTTCCCCAGTGGCAGTACTTCATCGGTGCCGATGCGGACGGTCCGTTGACCATAACGCGGGACGGAGTTCTCCTCGTGGCAGCTGAGAACGGGTATCTGTACGCTCTCGAAACGGGTTCTGTCGGGTTGAATCCAGAAAACTGGCCGACCTTCCAGCGTAATGCTCGCAATACCGGGCGCCTCGGAATCGACGCCACTGACGGATAAGCCCCGGCATACGCCATAGACGCAGGCACGGTCAGGCTACTTGTATGCCTCGTTCAGCGGCCCCATATTGGAGTCATGGACAACGACCTTCATTCTATACAACAGGCGCGCACGCTCTTGCGTAAAGCCCGCAAGGCGTGGGAATCGTACCACACCTTCGATCAGGAAAAGGTGGACGCCATTGTGCGCGCCATGGTCCGCGCCGGCATCGAAGCCTCTGAGCGATTGGCCGTTATGGCCGTCGCGGAAACGGGGTTCGGTCGCGTGGAGTCGAAGATCCAGAAAAACCTGTTTGCCACCCGTACCCTGTCCGAACGCATGCATGGCATGAAAACGTGTGGCATCATCGGAACCACGGATGAAGGACGTGTGTGGGAAGTGGCCGGCCCCATGGGCATTGTGGCTGCCCTGGTCCCTTCGACTAATCCCACGTCCACGGCCATGTACAAGGCCATCATCGCAGCCAAGGCACGATGTGGGATCGTGCTGAGCCCGCATCCGAGGGCAAAAGAGTGTACGCTGGAGGCGCTACGCGTTGTGGCCACGGCGGCGTACCGTGCCGGCGCCCCGGAAGGTTTGTTCGCCTGCATGACCGAAATCTCCGTAGAAGGTACCCATGCACTCATGGGTGACCCGGAGACCGATGTGATCCTGGCTACCGGAGGCTCCGCCATGGTCAAGGCTGCTTATTCCATGGGTAAACCGGCATTCGGGGTGGGCTCGGGCAACGTGCCAGTCTACGTTGATCGCACAGCCGATGTAAAAAAAGCGGCTGCCGATATCCTGTACGGTGTCTCTTTCGACTGGGGGACCCTGTGCTCTACTGAGCGAAGCATCGTGGCAGATCAGCCTGTCCTGGCCCGATTGAAGGAAGCACTCAAGGCTGAGGGCGCCTATTTCCTGGATGATGCTGAGGCCGAGTTACTACGCCGTTACGCCGTTCCGGGTGGCCGGCTGAACATCGATCAAGTGGGCAAGGCACCGGTTGAGATTGCGCGTGCCGCAGGTTTCCAGGTACCCGACAAGACTCGTGCCCTGGTCGCGGAAGTCTCCGAGGTTGGAAAACAGGAACCGCTTTCCATGGAGACCCTCTCCCCGATCCTCTCGCTCTATGTTGAGGATGGCTGGCAGGCCGGATGCGAGCGGTGCAAGGCCATCCTCGACTTTGGCGGTATTGGACACACGCTGGGCATCCATGCTGGTAACGATCGCATCATACGGGAATTCGCCCTGCAGAAACCCGCCATGCGCATCGTGGTCAACTCGGTCTGTGCCCTGGGATCGGTGGGCTATACGACGGCCCTCTTTCCTGCCATGACCCTGGGGCCGGGTACGATTGGCGGATCCATCACAGGCGACAACATCTCTCCCCTGCACCTGATCAACATCAAGCGGGTAGCCTTCGAAACGAATCCTGTCAATCCACCACAGCATTCCCGAAAAAAACCCGCAGAGCTGCCCCGCCAAAACCAACCGTTGCCGACATCCATTCCTGCGCGGGAGCCGAGCGCTCCGGTAGCTGCATGGATGGTATCCATGGACGCACGGCTGAGAGAGCGAACCAGCGGAAAGCGTTCGTCAGAGGCCCGCGCAGAGGGTCCCTCTACCCCTGCTCCAGACCCTTTGTCGGCGCTTCCGGATGAGGCGCCCAAGGTATCGGAGACCAGTATGGCCCCCGAGCAGATTGAGGCCATCGCAGCGCGATATCGAAAAGACTGAGGTTCGCCAAAGCAACCCTTTAGAGGTGACGGCTTCTCCGTGGGCGGGCAGTTCAATCCCACGGATCTTCGCATCCCCAAATTGACTCGCCATGGGAAGGAAGGGTATATTTGACCTTCTTACCCTTTTTGCAAAACACCCAGTGACGCCCGGTATTTTCCATGGCCGATACAAGTGATTTCCGGAATGGCTTTACCATGGAGTGGAATAATGGCATTTGGTCCATTGTCGAATTCCAGCATGTCAAACCCGGTAAAGGCGGTGCCTTTGTGCGCACCAAACTCAAGAACGTGGCCAATGGCAAGGTGGTGGACAACACCTTCCGGGCCGGCGAAAAAGTGGACGAAGTACGCGTAGAGCGTCGTTCCTTTCAGTTTCTGTACGAGGACGATCTGGGACTCCATTTTATGAACACGGACACCTACGAGCAGATCAACCTGCCCGTGGCTTCCGTCCAAGGCCGTGAATTCATCAAGGAAGGCGCCAACATCGACTTCCTGATGCACGCGGAAACGGAGCAGCCCCTTACCACGGAAATCCCCAACGCCGTGGAGTTGCTCGTTACCCAGTGCGACCCCGGCCTGAAAGGAGATACGGCTACAGGAGCCACGAAACCGGCCACCGTCGAAAGCGGTGCTACCGTCCAGGTCCCGCTCTTCATAAACGAAGGCGACGTGATCCGGGTTAATACGGACAAGGGGGATTACATTACGCGGGTCAGCACCGCCTGACCCAGCGATCAGGACGCCGTATCCGCGTGCGTCTTCCGCCCACATCGCACCCACAGAAGCGAGAGGAATCCACATGGATCTGAAACACCTTCGAGAAGTGCTCGAGCTGGTTGCCGAGTGTGACGTATCCGAGGTAGAGATCGAAGAAGAGGACCTGCGCCTGGTCATTCGCAAGCATGCACCCGTCCAGGCACCCCAGGTCACCTATGCCACGGCTCCCCCACCGGCAGTAGCCCCTGTTTCGGCAGCGGCGCCCGCCGCTGAAGCTGCGGTACCCGCTCCGGAGGCCTCCAAGCCGGCCGGTACGGAGGTTCGGGCCCCCATCGTGGGCACGTTCTACGCTGCCCCCAACCCAGATTCCGATGCGTACGTGAAAGTTGGCCAACGCGTCAACGCGGGCGATACGCTGTGCATCATAGAGGCCATGAAGCTGATGAACGAGATCGAGAGCGAAGTCTCCGGTACGGTCACGGCCATCCTGGTGGACAATGCTACACCGGTTGAGTTTGACCAGCCTCTCTTCGTCATAGATCCAAGCTGAGCGCCCTCGTTCCTGTGATCAAAAAAGTCCTTATTGCCAACCGCGGCGAGATTGCCCTCCGCATCATCCGTACCTGTCACGAGATGGGGCTGGAGACGGTGGCCGTCTATTCGACTGCAGATCGGGATTCGCTGCATGTCCGATTTGCCGACGAAGCCGTGTGCATCGGCCCCCCGGCCGGCCGCGATTCGTACCTGCGCTTTGACCGCATCATTGCAGCCGCCGAGGTAACCGGCGCGGACGCTATCCACCCCGGATATGGCTTCCTGGCCGAAAATGCGGACTTTTCAGCCATCTGCCAGGACCACGATTTGAAGTTCATTGGACCCAATCCGGAAACCATCCGGTTGATGGGTGACAAGAGCCTGGCCAAGGACACCATGGCCAAGGCTGGTGTCCCGGTCGTGCCCGGCTCTGACGGCGAAGTCCCCACGGGCAAAGCCGGCAAGAAACTGGCTGACGACATGGGCTACCCCGTCATGATCAAGGCCAGCGCCGGTGGTGGTGGCAAGGGCATGCGCGTGGTCTGGAAGTCCGAGGACTTCGAGAAGCAGTTCACGGCGGCCAGCAACGAAGCCGAGGCAGCCTTCGGCAACGGTGGTTGCTACGTCGAGAAATTCGTCGCCGGACCCCGCCACGTCGAAATCCAGATCCTGGGTGACGGCAAGGGCAATGTGATCCACTTTGGTGAGCGGGAGTGCTCCATCCAGCGTCGGCACCAGAAGCTGCTGGAAGAGTCCCCCTCCCCGGTCGTGGACGCCGAGCTGCGCGCCGCCATGGGAGAAGCGGCTATCAAGGGTGCCAAGGCCGTCAATTACGAAGGAGCCGCCACGGTCGAGTTCCTGCTCGATAATCAGGGCAACTTCTATTTCATGGAGATGAACACCCGTATCCAGGTCGAGCACCCGGTTACGGAAGAAGTGGCCGATTGTGATCTGGTCGAGTACCAGATCCGGGTAGCCATGGGCGAAAACATCCGCGAGCGCGACATCAAGATCGACGGCCATGCCATCGAGTGTCGCATCAACGCCGAGGACCCGTTCCGCAACTTCGCTCCCTTCCCGGGCACCATCACCACGTTCCATCCACCGGGGGGACATGGTGTGCGCGTTGACACGCACGTCTACACGGGATACAAGATTCCGCCCCACTACGATTCCATGATTGCCAAGCTTATCGTGCGGGCTCGCACGCGGGACTTGGCCATCCAGAAAATGCTTCGTGCGCTCGATGAGTTCGTCATAGAGGGCGTGAAAACCACGATTCCGTTCCATCAGCAATTGCTGCGGGACGAACGCTTCCTCAAGGGTGACTTCGACACCCGCTTTCTTGAATCTTTTACCCTCCAGGAGTTAGAAGAAGATGCAATTTCCTGACGGCCTCTACTATACCAAGGACCACGAATGGCTGAAGGTGGACGGCTCCGCCGGCACTGTCGGCATTACCGATTTTGCGCAGTCCGAATTGGGCGATATCGTCTATGTTGACGTGGACACCTTGGACGATGCCGTCGAAGCGGACGGTGTCTTCGGAACGATTGAAGCTGTCAAGACCGTATCTGAGCTCTTCATGCCAGTCAGCGGAACGGTGACGGAATTCAACGAAGACCTGGAGGACGCTCCGGAAGCGGTCAACAACGACCCCTACGGCGAT
This sequence comes from Bacteroidota bacterium, assembly GCA_018623785.1. GTDB lineage: Bacteria > Bacteroidota > Rhodothermia > Rhodothermales > UBA10348 > JAAZVD01. The sequence goes on from JAAZVD010000002.1 coordinate 10,476, forward strand.
GGCTGGCTGATCAAAATCACCATCGATGACGCTTCCGAACTCGAGGGGCTTCTCTCTGCTGCTGAATACGCCGACATGGTCGGCAAATAGACCACAGCTACATGCACCAGCGCATCGTCATCCTGGATTTTGGATCGCAGTTCACCCAGTTGATTGCGAGACGGGTCCGGGAGGCAGGAGTCTATTCTGAAATCTGGCCGTGCACGCTTCCCGTGGAAGAGGTGGCCGCGATGAATCCTCACGGGATCATCCTGTCCGGTGGGCCTTCCTCGGTGTATGACGAAGGAGCCCCGCAGCTCGACCCGGCCGTTCTTGAGCTCAAGCGCGAGGACGGCTCGGATGTGCCCGTTTTCGGCATCTGCTATGGACTGCAGGTCATGGCGCACGCGCTGGGCGGCGAAGTCCAGTCCGCTGCCAAGCGCGAATTCGGACGGGCAGCGGTAACGACCAACACCGCCAATCCGCTCTTCGAGGGCATTCCAGAGGGAAGCCAGGTGTGGATGAGCCACGGCGACCATCTGACCAAACTCCCCGAAGGCTTCGAGATCATTGCCCACACGGACAATGCGCCCATTGCGGCAGTGCGCTCCTCGGACCGTCACATGTATGGCGTGCAGTTCCACCCCGAAGTGCACCACACACCGCACGGTCCCGAGATCATCCGCAATTTTGTCTTAGGCATCTGTGAGTGCGACGGGGACTGGTCCGCCGCTTCCTTCGTCGAGGAGAAAAAAGAAGAGATCCGCGCGCAGGTCGGGGACGACCACGTCATCCTCGGTCTTTCCGGCGGTGTGGACTCGTCGGTGGCAGCCGTCTTGCTGCACGAAGCCATCGGCGATCAGCTGACCTGCATCTTCGTCAACAACGGACTGCTCCGGAAGGGTGAGTGGGAGCAGGTCCAGAAGACATTCCGCGACCATTACCATATCCGGCTTAAGGCCATCGATGCCAGTGACCTGTTCCTGGATCGACTCGACGGCGTCGTGGATCCGGAGAAAAAGCGGGTTATCATCGGCAACACGTTCGTCGAAGTCTTTGACAATGCCAAGGCGGACATCATCAAGGAGCTGGGCGCCAAGCCCAAATTTCTGGCTCAGGGAACGCTCTATCCGGACGTCATCGAAAGCGTCTCTTTCAAGGGCCCTTCGGCAACCATCAAGACCCACCACAACGTGGGCGGCTTACCGGAAGAGATGGAATTTGAGGTGGTCGAGCCATTCCGGGAGCTCTTCAAGGACGAAGTGCGCGCCATCGGGCGCCTCTTGAAGGTACCGGAGGAAATCGTCGCGCGTCACCCCTTCCCGGGCCCGGGTCTGGGTATCCGCGTCATCGGACCGGTAACCCGCAAGGACGTGGCGCTGCTGCAGGAAGCCGATGATATCTTCATTTCCGAGCTGCGAAAGTGGAATTTGTATGACGATGTCTGGCAGGCTTTTGCGGTACTGCTGCCCGTACAGACGGTAGGTGTGATGGGCGATGAGCGGACGTACGAAAATGTCTGTGCCCTGCGCGCCGTGACCAGCGTGGACGGCATGACGGCCGATTGGTCCCGCCTGCCGAACGATTTCCTGGCCCACGTCTCCAACCGCATCGTGAACGAAATCCGCGGTATCAACCGGACGGTGTACGACATCAGCTCGAAGCCTCCGGCAACTATCGAATGGGAATGATGCGGGGTCTGCTCCGCCGGACATACCATGGTGTACTCTCCCTCGTACTGCTGTCAGGGCTCTATGGGTCTGCCGCAAAGGCGCAGTCCGGACGCGTCATCGAACGGATTGCTGCGGCCGACTCGCTGCTGGTAGAAGGCTTCAATACCTTCGAAGATGCCAACTGGACCATGGCGTTTGACCATTTTCGGGCCGTCGAGTCCGAATATGGACGTAATGCATCGTCCTCGACGGCCCGAATGATGGCCGCAAAGGCCGCCTTCCGGCTGGGCAACTACGAAGAAACGGTCTCACTGCTGGAAACGTTTGCCATCGATTTCCCGGGATCCTCGTACACAAGCAACGCACAGGCACTCGCAGATCTGGCTGCCGAGGCTCGCAACCAGGCAACGACGGACGTCCTTCGGATTGGCGTCATGCTTTCGCTTTCCGAATCCGATCGAATCCCTTCCCAACAGCTCTTCAACGGGATTCGCATGGCGGTGGATGAACACAACAGGAATCCTGATAATCAGCCTGCAAAGATGGTTTTCATGGATACCGAGGGGAGCGCTGATGGGGCTGCCGACGCGGTAAGCAGCCTGGCACGAGAGGGCGTAGACCTCATCGTGGGTACCTTGTATTCCGCTGAGGCCATTGCTGCGGCCGAACGCGCCGACACCGAACGGGTCGTATTCATCGCGCCGATGGCCACGGATGAGCGGGTTTCGGACGGACGTGTCCACGCCTTCGGAGCCAACCCAAGCATGCGGGCCCGAGGCCGAGCCATGGGTCGTTTTGCCGCTCTTGGACTCCGAATGGACAGTCTCGGCGTCATAACGGTTGCAGACGAACGTGGCGTTGGGGAGCGCCTTGCCGATGGATTCATCCAAGGCGCCTCCGACCAGGGAGCCTCCATCAACCTGATTCGAATCCTTTCCTCTGAAGCCGACTGGTACGAACTGCCCGATACCTTGTCGGCGGACACCCTCGATCACGTCCAAGCTGTCTACGTCCCGATGGCTTCCCGCACGACGGCCGAGGCAGCTGGTCGCATACTTGCCACCTTTGATCGTTTTGGGAAAGAGGTTCGCCTCCTGGGTAATGCAGCCTGGCACGACCTCCCTCAAAAAAGCCATGCCTCACGCTATCTGCTAACGTATGCCAACGACTTTTTTCCGGATCTGACGTCCGAGGACTACCTGCAGTTCGGATGGGGATACTATGATCTCAGTGGAGAGGATGTGGGGCGTCTTGGTGTAACAGGATTTGATATCACCCGCTTTGTACTCGAGGCGCTGGGACGCGACGATAATCGTACCCTGGTCGATCGCATCCGTAATATGGCGCCATACGACGGCTTCGGACTCCGGATCGCGTTCAATGGTGGCAATGTGAACGAGGGCCTTTTTTATCATCGGTATCGGGATGGCAAACTGAGCCTGATTCGTTGATACCTGCCATATATACCATGATTCGGCTGAGCCACCAGCATCGGGGGCTAGGGAGGAACTGGCCCCGGAGGCTGCCGTATCAGCGATCCCGATCGAAGGGATGATGATTGGTCCCCGGGATGACGTGTGCTGCCCATGAACGATCCACCTGTCCGCTCCCGAGGACGAGCCCTCCACTGACCCCTTTCCGAATGCGCGACGTGAAATCCGCTACTCTACTGTATGTGACGCTGATGTTTTCTGTACTGCTTTCGGCGTGCGCCGGAAGCGGGCGGGTGCGCTACGATACTCCCCAGGAAGCCTACGACAAAGGGTTGGCCGAGTATGAGGATGGTGACTACGAAACGGCTACCGAATACCTTCAAGGGGTCTTCGACTTTGGACGAACGCACCAGTGGGCGGCTGACGCGCAACTGCTGCTGGCCCGAACCTATCGCCAGAACGAGGAATTTCTCCTTGCGGCCAACGAGTATACGCGGTTCATGCAGATATACCGGAGCGATCCCCGGGTTGCGGAGGCTGAATACGAGCTGGCCATGACCTACTACGATCGCTCCCCGAACTACCGCTTGGACCAGACCGACACCGAGCGGGCAATTGTTCAGTTCCAACTCTTCATTGAGCGCTATGGGAGTAGTCCGTTGGTAAACGAGGCACAATCCCGGATCACGGAACTGCGGAGCAAGTTGGCGCGCAAGCAGATCCACACGGCCCAGCTCTACGAGCGACGTGAGTACTACAACGCTGCGGCCGTCTCGTACGAGGCCGCTTTCGACCGCTTCTATGACACGGAATATGCGGACGACGCACTGCTGGGAGCCATGAGCGCCTACTACGAGTACGCCGTGCTCAGCATCCGGGCACGACAAAAGGAACGCTTGGAAAAGGCGGAAGAGAACTATGAGCGCTTGATCCAGATTTTCCCGGACAGCTCCCTTATCAAAGAGGCTGAAGCTATCTATGTGCAGGTTCGGGCGATGCTGGAGGACGTCGGAGCCCGTTCATAATGACAATGCGGGTGGGTGTTTTTGGAGGTACGTTCGATCCGCCACACCGGGCCCATCTGCGTGTTGCCTTGACGGCGTGTGACGCCTTGAGGCTGGACCAACTGCTCTGGATTCCTGCTGGACAGCCTCCGCACAAGGAGGAGAGCGGAGTCAGTGCATCGCTTCACCGTGCAGAAATGACGCGCCTCATGAGCGAGGCGGATCCCCGATTCGGGTTGGATCTTGGTGAACTTGCCGGATCGGGCCCCTCTTGGACCATCCTTACACTGGAGCGTCTCCGAAGAGAACACCCGCAGTGGGACCTTGTCCTTGTCATGGGGGAAGATCAGTGGGCATCGTTCAGTACCTGGCATCGTCCAAACGATATACTGGCCATGGCCGAAGTGGCTGTATACCGCCGACCGCCGACCGACGTTGCTCGGGCGCCGGACCACCCGACACATGATTACCTTCCCGACTACTGGCTGCCCGGCGAAGGTTTGTCCCACACCAGCACTATGATCCGCGATACCCTTCGGCAGGGAAAACCGGTAGATCACCTGGTACTTCCCTCCGTTGCTGCCTACATCCGGCAACACCATCTGTACGGCCTGTCATAGACCAAGCTGCTCAAAGCCCTTGCCTGTAGCAGACCGTATCTTCCGCTCGGCATCTTTTTTCCTGCTTGTATGCTCACACCACCCAAAGCACTGCGCGACAAAATTGCGCAACTGATTTTCCCGCGTATCGGCTCCAATATGATGCCCTCCATTTCCGTGGAGGAGGATGCCGCGCGCATCGAAGAGCTGATGGACGACTATGCCATCGGCGGGCTTTGCCTCTTCAATGGCGACCGTATCCGGACTCCGCAGACTTTGGCCCGGCTGCAGTCCCGCGCAGCCTATCCGCTGCTCGTTGCTACCGATATGGAACGGGGACTCGGGCAACAGCTCAAGGGTGCTACAGTTTTTCCGCACGCTATGGCCTTCCAGGCTACTGGCAACGAAGCGGAAGAGCTACTGGAAGCTTCTGCCCGGGCAGCCGCACGCGAAGCACTGGCTGCGGGTCTGCACATCAGTTTCTCTCCGGTAGCGGATGTGCATTCCAATCCCGCCAATCCCATCATCTCGACGCGTGCCTATGGTACGACGCCAGATACCGTATCCAGACTGCTCGGAGCCTATATCAAAGGCTGTCAACAGGAAGGCCTTTTCACGACGGCCAAACACTTCCCCGGCCATGGGGATACCGACGTGGACTCCCACGAAACCTTACCGATTGTTGAGCGGGATCGCAGCGCGCTTGAGCGTCTTGAGCTCCTGCCCTTTCGAAAGGCAATAGCCGACGGTGTATCCCTGATCATGACGGCTCACGTTGCCTACCCTGCCCTCGATCCCAGCGGAACGGAAGCAACCCGTTCGGCTGCCATCATGCGTGACGTGCTTCGAAAGGACCTGGGCTTCAAAGGTGTCGTCATCTCGGACAGCCTCTTGATGGCGGGAGCCGGGAGCCGGGAAGAGCACCCGGGGGAGATGGCAGCAGCGCTCATCGAGGCGGGATTGGATATACTGCTCGATATCAAGGACGTACCGGCTACTGTCGACTACCTCGTTGCTGAGGTAGAATCGGGGCGTCTGTCCGAATCCCTCGTGGATGCCGCACTGCACCGAGTCTGGGGGCTGAAGGTTCGGTTCGCAGCACGGTTTGGAAAGGGTGCTTTCGTGGATCCATCACTGGCCGTGCCCTACGAAGAAATCGGATGTCAAGACCACCTGGAATTAGCGGATGCCATAGCATCAAAAGCGGTCCAAGTGCCCATCAAAAAAGAAGGGGTACTCAGGCTCCCTTCTCCCAGGCTTGGGCAGAGGGGACCTGTCTGCTTTCTGGTGCGACCACATACCACGTACAACGACCCAACGCAGGCACCGCTCGAAACGGCGTTCATGGCTGCCTTCCCGGACGGGGACTTCGTCGAAATCAATCCAGATGCCGAGGAGAGTGACCTACAGGCTCTCATTGAGGGCGCCGGAAAGCATCGCGCCGTCATCATAGCTGCCATCGTCAAGCCCGCAGCATGGCATCGGTTTGGGCTCTTGCCCTTTCAGAAGGCATTCATTCAGCAGTTGATAGATGATCATTCCGTCTGGCTGGCAGCCCTCGGCAGCTCGCACGTGCTGGATGACTTCCCGGATGCAGCAGCCGGTATTTGTGTTTTCTCCGATGTCGAGCCCTCCATGAAAGCGCTGGTACGTTTTCTACAGCAGCACGATACACAAAAACGCTTCCCCTCTCTCGGAATGCTACCATGAACCGATTTGCCCCCCTTCTGGTCATCCTGTGCATTATCCTCATCGCAGCCTGTGGCTCCAACCCATTGCCTTCCGCCGACATGAACGCACTTTCTTCCCGCATCGATGCGCTGGTGGCTGACGTTGACAGTGCCACGGTGTCCGTGTCCATCATCGATACGGCTACCGGCATCGAGTGGCACCGGGACGGCGATCGTCTCTACCATGCTGCCTCCACGATGAAGGTGCCGGTACTGATTGAACTCTTCCGACAGGCAACACAGGGACGATTCGAACTGACCGACGAAATCATCCTGAAGAACGATTTCCGTTCCATCGTGGATGGCTCGCCGTACAGTATTGAGGATGATTCGGATGATGCCATCTACGAGCACCTCGGAGAGCCGATGACCCTGCGTCAATTGGCCTACAACATGACCACGGTATCCTCCAACCTGGCCACGAACCTGCTCATTGATTTCCTGAATGCCGACTCGGTGCAGGCCACGTCGGAGCAATTGGGGACGCAGCGCATGCAGACAATCCGGGGCGTTGAGGACCTCAAAGCCTTTGAACGGGGGATGTCCAATCGGGCGACTTCGGCTGATCTGGCTTTACTGATGGAGCGCCTGCGAGCGGGTCAGGCCGTATCGGAGGAAGCGGATGCTGCCATGCGAGAGATCCTCATGGATCAGGTATTCAATGCCATGATTCCCAATGGCCTTCCGACCGGGGCCCGCGTGGCGCACAAGACCGGCTCCATCACCAAGATCAATCACGACGCCGCCATTGTGTATCCACAGGGCGGCGCCCCCTATGTCCTGGTTATCCTGACCGAGGGCGTAGCCAACCACGATGAAAGCTCGGCCCTGGGATCACGTATCGCAGCAGCTGTGCATGAAACGTTGCGGGGAGCATCGTGATCGACTGGATTAGGAACCTGCTCAAAGCGGATAAAGCGACCGTATCGGCTCCGGTGGAAACCAGTCCGGGAGAGGTGGATACCGCCGGACTTTCGAACGCCTTGGGCTGTCCGATCGGCGATGAAACGCTGTATCGGCAGGCTCTTCGGCACCGATCCTTGATGCGTGGAAGGCCGGGTGCACACTTGCACACCAACGAGCGCCTGGAATATCTGGGCGATGCCGTGGTGGGGTTTCTCGTAGCGGAACACCTCTATGCTGAGTACCCCGACCGGGATGAGGGATTTCTGACCCGCTTGCGAGCCAAATTGGTCAATGGTCGCGCGCTCGCTGCGCGAGCGCGCGACATCAACTTGGCTCCCTTCCTGCTGGTAAGTGAAAGTCTGAGCCACGAACAACGCGACAGCGACAGCATTCTCGCGGATGCTTTCGAGGCCATCATCGGCGCACTCTACCTGGACCACGGCATGGAAGCAACCCGAGCTTTCGTGCACCGCACCGTGCTTGGCCACACTGATCTCGACCAGTTGGCCAAGGTCAAGGATAATTTCAAAAGCATCCTGCTCGAAACCGTACAAGCCAGAAGCCCGCATCAACCCCGGTATTCCGTAGTGGCTGAATCGGGCCCCAGTCACGACAA
>JAAZVD010000107.1 GCA_018623785.1 Bacteroidota bacterium
CATCGCCCCGCATTATGCCGAAGAAGTGCGCAAGCAATTGGGCACGTGGGCCGAGCAGAACGGCTACGATATTTACGACGACGGCCTGATTGCCTACACGACGCTGGATTCGCGCATGCAGGCCATGGCGCAGGCCGCCGTGGATTCGCTCATGCCCTGCTTCGAGGCGGTAGCAGACTTTGAATGGAGCGAGGCCGGCAGCGACACGCGGGTGTGGTCCACCGAGCCCTGCGATTATCTGTCCGTCAAAGACGATGTAGATTTCAGCCCTTGGACCTCGTTTTTCGAGGAATACATAGAGGTGTTCGAAGGCTCCATCACCCGAACCGAACATTACAGAAGCCACCGGCGGGCTGGCCTTACGCGGGACGAAGCCGTGGCAGCGCTCAAGGCAAATGAGGCCTTTGTAGACTCATTGCAGAGTACAGAGACGCGCCCCGAGGTCGGTTTTGTGGCCATGGATCCGCAAACGGGTTTTATCAAGGCCTGGATCGGGGGACGGGAGCTGGACAGCGAGTGGTATGATAAGGTGTCCATTGCCCAGCGGCAGCCGGGCTCCACGTTCAAACCGTTCCTCTACACGGCGGCCATCGACAATGGGTTTTCGCCCTACTACACGCTGCTCGACGACAGCCTAACGTATGTGGACGTTGCGGGCAATGTCTGGAGCCCGGGCAACTCAGGCGCCATGCCCTCGGGGCAGATGCTGACGCTCAGGGAGGCACTGGCCGGATCCATCAACACTGTGTCGGCGCGGCTGATTCTGGAGGTGGGCGCGCCCAACGTGGCCTTCTATGCCCGGCGCATGGGTATTACATCGCCCTTGGCCGAGGTGCCGGCGCTGGCTCTCGGTGTCTCGGATGTGAACCTGCTTGAACTGACTTCGGCCTACGCCACGTTTGCCAACGGGGGGCTGCTCTACGAGCCCACGCTCATCTGGCGCATTGAAGATCAGAGCGGGAATGTGCTTTTCGAAGCCGACCCTACCCCGCGCGAGGCGCTCTCCGAGGCCACGGCCTACACGATGGTGGACATGCTGCGCGGTGTCATTCAGCAGGGAACGGGGCGGCGTATTAACGGGCAATATCGCCTGGGCGCCTACGACCTGGCAGGAAAGACGGGGACCACACAGAACAGTCAGGACACGTGGTTCATGATGATGCATCCGGATATTGTGATGGGCTCCTGGATCGGCTTCAACAATCCGGCCTACCGATTCCGCACCGACTGGTGGGGCCAGGGGGCGCACACCGCCCTGCACGTGGTGGGCTCGTTCATGCAGCAGATTACGGGCGACGATGAGACCTTCATTTCCAAGGAGGCTCGTTTTCCGGCGCCGACGCGCTACGGTCTGGAGACCGAAGCTGTAGCCTCGGATTCGTTGCAGGCAGAAATCCAGGAAGAAGAGATTCGGGACAACCGACTGGATTGGTGAACGGGGCCGAGGGGCCGGGGGCTGGCCGGGCGGCATCGCCGTTGGACTGGCTGACGGCTGCGGCCGTGCCGATAATCTCGACGGCGTCCTACGCTGGAAGGCCTGCGTCCGAGGGGCCCACCCAGGTGCGGATCGTCGTTGCCAACCCGCCACCCGCGCTGCGCGCTTCGTCTTCGGTCTGGAATACTCCGAATACCGCCGATCCGGAGCCACTCATGGCAGCATAACTGGCCCCGGCACCCAGCAGATTGGATTTGAGCGCGGCCAGAGTGGGGTGCGCCTCAAATAGATGGGACTCGAAATCGTTGACAAGTCCCTCCTTCCACTCTGCAAGCGAGCCGCCTGAAACGAGCGCTTCGAGTTCGCCTTCCTGCCCATCATCGGGGCGAATACCGGCGTAGGCCTCGGCCGTAGACACATGCACGGGCGGCACGGCCACGACCAGCCAGGTCCCGCGCAGGGCCTTCGGAAAGGCCATGGGACAAAGTATGGTACCGCGGTCCGTGCCGAGCGCTACGCCGCTTTCCATCAAAAAAAAGGGGACATCCGATCCAAGGGCAGCCGCCAATTCGTGACGCCGTTGGGCGCTGAGTCCGGCCGCCAGCATGGTATTGGCGGCATCGAGGCAGGACGCCGCATCGCTGCTACCACCGCCAAGGCCCGCACCAAAGGGAAGGTTTTTCTGGAGATGTACGCGCAGTCCAGTGTGTGAACCATCCGGCATGGCCTGCTGCACGGCGCGCACAGCACGCAGGCACAGATTGCTCTCGTCCACCGGCAAGGACGGATCCGAGCAGGTCATCATGGTATGCTCGGCAGGGGTCATCGTAAGGGTATCTGCCCAGCCAATGCGCAAAAAGACGGTTTCCAGATCATGAAATCCGTCCGCGCGCTTGCGCAGGATGCGCAAACCCAGGTTGATCTTGGCGGGAGCAGAAAGGGTCATGGCAAAAGCATCTTGGATCGATATCCGCCCGGCGTGATCCTTGCGTGGCAGACGGCCTGATTGCAGCGTTGCGAGGCGTTTTATAATACCGTATTTTGGAGCAAAATGAGCGTTTTCCCTGTCAGACTTCTCGGCCCCTGCCTATTCCCGACCTGCTACCATCCAGCTTTTCCCGTAGCGGACAGCCGACCGTAATCATCTGACCACGGATCCACGTAACGTGATTCCGATACAATACTGAAACCAACCAAGCAATGGGACACCGGACACACGCTCTGGCAGGCCCACGCTTTGATTGGTATTCCAATCTACTGCCCTCCCTACCCATGAATCGAGCGAGTTCTGTCCTGACCAAGGCGGCCCTGTCCTTGGTAGCCATCCTGACCCTGGCGGGAGCGCCGGCAGTGCACGGCCAGATTTCAGGCGAAGCGGCCTCTGAGTTGCTGCAGGCCGCCCAGACCAACCCCCTCCTGCTGCTCAGGCAGCGACTGAGTCAATCTGCGCTTGCCGCTTCCGGTATTCCGCTCGAAGGTGCAGTGGACCCCATGGAATACACAGTGGGCCCAGGCGATGCCTTTACCGTTGTCATCAACGGGCAGGATGTGGGCGGCGCGCCGATTGCAGTCGGCGCTGACGGTCGGATTGCACTGCCGGATGCAGGGCTGGTCGATGTAGGGGGCCTTTCCCTGCAATCGGCGCGCGCGACCATGACCGCCGCCCTGGCCCGCTATTACAAGGACGCAGAGCCCGACATCTCCTTGGTGCAGTCCCGTCAGTTCTATGTCCACGTTACGGGCGCCGTACCGGTGCCGGGGCGCTACCTGGCGCTGCCCGTTTCCCGGGTTTCAAATGTGATCGAACTGGCTTTTGCCGATACGACGCGCTTGCCGGTAGCCAACCCGGCCTTTCAGCCATCCCTGCGCAACATCGAGGTCCGTCACGCCGACGGTACATCCTCACGGGTGGACCTCGTCCGGTACCTGACCTCCGGCAGTACCGGAGCGAATCCGTATCTGAAAGACGGCGATGTGGTCCACATTCCGACCTTCAATCCGGAATACCGCTCGGTTTCGGTTGGCGGCTACCTTCCCTACCCGGGTACCTACGAATTTCGCGCCGGCGACACGCTGGACGATGTTCTGGCGATGGCGGGCGGCTCTTCCGCATCGGGTGGATCCGAGAGCGTAACGGTAACCCGAGCCACGGAAAACGGCCTTTCTTCGACCGCTTTCTCCAGTGAGCAGTTGGCCCATGGCGACGCAGCGGAGTTCGCCATCGAGGCACTGGACGTGATTTCGGTATCCGAGCAAGCGAGTGAACGCGGCCTCGTGCGCTTGGAAGGACGCGTGCATCGCCCAGGCGCCTATCCCATCATAGACGGCGTAACCACCTTACAAGAGGTTCTCGAAGCGGCCGGTGGCCTTCGCTCTGATGCCCTTGTGCGCGGCGCCTACCTGGAGCGGCGCTCCCTGCCGGACGTCTCGCAAAGCCAGGTACCCGATCGCAACATGAATCCTGAGCTGGCCATGCGCCGCGCCTTGCGCTCCGATACGACGGCGGTGTTCCAGCGCCTTCGCCTGACGGATCTGGACCTGATCAGCCGGACCTACTTCATCAGGGAGCTGTCTTTCCAGAATCGGGTCAGCTTGAATGTTGAATCCGTGCTGGCAGGCCAGGGGGCCCCTGTTGTGCTGCGCTCCGGGGATCGGTTCTATGTGCCCAAAGACGAACAGTCGGTGTATGTGTTCGGGCAGGTCCTGCAGCCGGGCTACCTGCCGGTCATGGAGGGCCAAACCGTAGGCACCTATGTGTCGGCTGCGGGTGGCATGTCCGACGTAGCCGGTCGTGTGTTGGTCATCGATCCGGCCACGGGATTCTACCACGAAGATCTGGAACGCACCCTGCGCTCCGGGGACGTGGTTTTTGTGGACAAGGATGCCACAGTATCCGACGACCCGGAAATCGAACGGCTACTCATCGAACGAGAACGTGCCAAGGCCGACGCCCGCATCCGGACCATGCAAGCCATTTTTCAGGGTGTCACCTCCGTGGCTTACCTCATCACCCTCATCATCACGATCCGACGGAACTAGGCTCCGGCCCGGTCCCCACAGAGACTACAATCATCATGTCCCGATCCGAATCGACTGCGGCCTCCCACGGCCTCGAAACGATGAGCCAGGAGGGTGAACAGGCCTGGTGGAACCTGCTTGGCGTGCTCTATCGCTGGCGTCGCTTCATCGTCAGTGTAACCGCCGTCATAGCTGTCGCCTCGGTGGTCATCAGCCTCTTGCTGCCCAACTGGTTCAAGGCGTCTTCCCGCCTGCTCCTTCCGGCTTCTGCCTCTGGCGGCATTGCCAGCGCCCTGCTCGGGGATATTTCGTCGGCCGCACAGTCCCTGCTGGGTGGAGGCGGCGGCGACTATGTGCGCTACATGGCCATCCTGAACAGCCGCGCCATCATGTCCGATGTCGTAGAGACGTTTGACCTGATTACGGTCTACGAGCTCGAAGAAGAGGAATTCCCGGCCGAGGAAGCACGGGCCACGCTGGCAGATAACGTGGAATTCGTGGTCGATCAGGATTACGACTTTTTCTCGGTGGAAGTACTGGACAAGGACCCGCAGCGTGCGGCGGACATGTCGAACTACTTTGTGCAGAAGCTCGAGGAGGTCAACAACCAGCTGTCCAAGCAGACGGCCGGTAACTTCCGCGCCTACGTCGAGGAGCGCTACAATCTGGCCGGAGAGGCCCGGGAAGCCATGTTGGACTCGCTGGCTTCGTTCCAGCGGGAATACGGCGTCATAGACCTCGAAGCGCAGACGGTGGCCTTTTACACGCAGTTGGCCGAAATGCGGGCCGATGCTGTCCAACTGGAAATCCAGTTGGCGTCGCTCAGGGGTCAGTTTGGCGGCAACAACCGGCAGGTGCAGAACCTCGAGGCATTGGTCGAGGCGGCCAATGCCCAGTATCAGCAGGCCCTCGATGGGCGCGAAGCCGTTTTGCCGGTGCCGCAGGAAGCGGCCCCCGACATGGTGCGCAAGTACCTTCAATTGACCCTCGAGCGCACCATTCAGGAGCGCATCCTGGAGCTCGTAGCGCCCATGCTGGAGCAGGCCCGCTTTGAAGAGGAGCGTACCTCACAGGCGCTGCAGATCGTGGACCCTGCCGTGGCACCGGTCGAGAAGTTTAAACCCAAGCGCAGCATCATCTGCATTGCCGCCACGCTGTCGGCCTTTATCCTGGCGGTCCTGTTTGCGCTTGTCATGGACTGGTGGCGACGCAGCTTCCCCGTGTTTGCCCAGCGCCTGCGCGATGCGGCACAGGCCTGATCCGGTGTGCCCACGACCGCGGACATAACACGCCTCGGCCCCAGCGATCGATGGCTGGGGAATTGGGGGTCGTTCCTGCTCTGGAGCGGCTTCGGGTTCGTTTTCCTGATCCTGCTCTTCATTACGTGGGCAGCGCCGGATTTCCTGCCGTTCCTGCCTTTCGTTTTCCTGGGTGGAGCGGGTC
>JAAZVD010000108.1 GCA_018623785.1 Bacteroidota bacterium
CCGCGCCGTAAGCATGATGAAGGAGCGTATGAGTTTTGCCAGGGATCTGTTCGATGCCCACTACCTGTTTACTCCGCCGCAGGGCTACGACGAGAAGGCGGTAGCCAAGCGTTGGAAGGCAGACTCGTCGGGTGTGCTGAAGGACTTTGCTGACACGCTCGAAACGTGCACCGAATGGGACGAAGCATCGCTGGAAGCGACCCTGAAGTCATTCATCGAAAGTGAGGGTGTCGGCATGGGGGGTATTATGTTCCCCCTTCGCATGGCGCTTTCGGGTGTCGGGGGAGGGCCCAGCCTCTATGCGCTCATGGATCTCATTGGCAAGGAGGAAACACTGGATCGCATGCGGAAGGCACTCGAGGTGCTGCCGTCCGGGCAGTGATCGCAGCGGAAGCGTGCTGCTTCAAAGCCCAAGGCGATCGAGAAACTCGCGGGCAGCGGCATAAGGCGCGGTAGCGCCGCTGACCACCTTGTCAAGCAGGGCCTCATGATGCGTCCCCCAGTCAGGACGCGCCTGTAAGCGGCGCTGCAGGTGATCCACAATCGCGGCTTCGAACCATTGCCTTCGCTGGACAGACCGCCTTTCTAGAAGGCTCCCGTCGTCCGTTCGTTGGTGCAGCAGTCGGTCCACCAGCTCGGACAATACGTCAATGCCAAGGCCAGACAGCGCCGACGTGGGCACGCACTCTGGGGCTTCCTTTCCACGCAAGAGCTCGAGGGCCCCCTTCAATTCTCGCGCGTGTTCCTTTGCTGCCGCCAGTCCGTTCCCGTCGGCTTTGTTGACGGCCACAAGATCGACGGTTTCCAGGATACCGCGCTTGATGCCCTGCAGACCATCTCCCGACCCGGCCATGGTCAAGAATACGACGAGATCCACGACCTGGCTGACGTGATGTTCGGATTGCCCGACACCAACTGTTTCCACGATGATGCGGTCGAATCCTGCGGCTTCACAAACCAGGGCCACCTCACGCGTCGTTTCGGCCGTGCCGCCAAGATGTCCGGAAGAAGGAGAAGGGCGAATGAAGGCATCGGGCTCCCGGGACAACTCCGCCATCCTCGTCTTGTCTCCCAGGATGCTTCCTCCGGTGCGATTACTGGAGGGGTCGACCGCCAGGACGGCTACGCGATGCCCATTCTTGATGAGGTGACATCCGTATCGGTTGATGAAGGAACTCTTGCCTACCCCCGGAGCGCCGGTGAAGGCAATGCGGTAGCTGGTATCCTGCCGGGAGGCGTTGATCTCGTCACATCCCTGAAGCAGGGCTACCCGGTCCGCATCATGAGCTGGAAGGCTGCTCTCAAGAAGTGTAATGGAACGAGCGAGCGCGCCCCGATCGCCCTCTGCTAACTTCTCCAGTAAGTCCGTTACGCGATCAGTCATCTTGCAGGGGAGTTTCCGTGACGAGGTTACAGGAGGAAAAAAAGCAGAGAGCCAAGGGCGGACCGGATCAGGAAGAATGCGATGTCAGCAGTGTTTCCAACAGAGCGTCGGCAGCTTCCGGAATGACTGTACCGGGACCAAACACCGCGTGTACGCCTGCCGAGAGCAAGGCAGGTATATCCTGTTCGGGTATGACGCCGCCAGCGACGACGTGGATATCGTCCCGGCCCGCCGCACGCAGTTTGCTTACGAGCTCGGGTAAGAGCGTTCGATGGGCACCAGCTAGGGAGGATGCGCCGACGATGTGGACGTCGTTTTCCAAGGCTTGCCGGACAGTCTCATCCGGCGTCTGGAATAGCGGACCGATATCCACATCGAAACCGAGATCGGCAAACGCCGTGGCAATGACCCGCGCACCGCGATCATGCCCGTCCTGTCCCAGTTTGGCGATCAGGATGCGGGGTCTGCGGCCGGTTTGCTCCAGAAATATGTCGGATTTGCGCTGCACGGTATCCAAGGTACTGCGATCAGGGAATTCGGATGCGTAGACCCCGGAAAACAAACCAGTATCTGGCCGGTGACGACCGAACACGTTCTCCAGGGCGAGGGACATTTCCCCGAGTGTGGCCCGGGCGCGGGCTGCTTCTATGCATCCCTCCATCAAGGGGGCAGCAGGATCCCCGGCCGCTGTTTCGAGGGCCTTCAGTGCCTTCTCTACAGCGTCCCCGTCACGTTGCGCCTTGAGACGCTCCAGTCGATCCACCTGCGCTTTTCGGACGGAGTCATTGTCGATGGAGCGTACATCTACATGGGATTCTGCATCGTGTCGGAAACGGTTCACTCCTACAATGACTTCGCGACCCGAGTCGATTCGGGCCTGCCGGCGCGCTGCAGACTCCTCGATGCGTTGTTTCGGGATGCCCTTGTCAATGGCACGCGCCATGCCACCGGCCTCCTTGATTTCCCGCAGGTGCTCACGGGCCTTGCGGAGCAATGCTGCCGTTCGGTCTTCGACCTCTTCCGCACCCCCGAAGGGATCGATGACTTGGCACAGGTCGGATTCGGTTTGCAGGATCCGCTGGGTGTCCCGTGCGATGCGGGCAGAGAAATCCGTTGGTAGCGCCAGCGCTTCGTCCAGTGCATTCGTGTGCAGCGACTGTGTATGTCCGGCCACGGCTGCAAACGCTTCAATACATGTTCGGGCAACGTTGTTGAACGGGTCTTGCGCCGAGAGCGACCAGCCGGAAGTCTGACAATGCGTGCGGAGCATTCGAGACTTGGGATTCGCCGGATGAAACGCATCCATGAGTTCTGCCCACAGCACACGAGCAGCCCTCAGTTTGGCCATTTCGAGAACGGGATCCATACCGATTCCGAAAAAGAATGATATCCGTGGGGCAAAGGCATCTACATCCAGACCTGCCTCCAGGGCCTGCTCCACGTATTCCAGGCCATCGGCCAGGGTGTAGGCCAATTCCAGATCGGCCGAGGCGCCTGCCTCCAGCATGTGGTAGCCGGAGACGGAAATCGGATTGAATCTCGGCATGCGTTCCGACGCAAATCGCATGATATCCCGAACGATGCGCATGCTGGGGGCAGGCGGATAGATGAAGGTGTTGCGCACCATGAACTCCTTCAGGATATCATTCTGAATGGTCCCCGAGAGCTGCTCGGGAGCCACGTTGCTTTCTTCTGCGGCAACGACATAGAACGCCATGACTGGAAGGACAGCCCCGTTCATGGTCATGGACACGCTCATCCGGTCTAGGGGAATGCCTTCGAAAAGGATCTTCATGTCTTCTACGGAATCAATGGCTACGCCGGCCATGCCGACGTCTCCACTGACCCGGGGATGATCCGAATCATAGCCCCGATGCGTTGCCAGGTCGAAGGCAACGGAAAGGCCCTTCTGTCCGGACGCCAGATTCTGACGATAGAATGCATTTGATTCCTCGGCCGTCGAAAAACCAGCGTACTGTCGGATGGTCCAGGGACGGCCCAGGTACATGCTGCTGTAGGGACCACGAAGGTAGGGTGGCGTGCCGGCCGGCGCCGGATCGGGACGCGGGTCGCTCGTAAACAATCCTACAGCCGTGGAAGGTGGGTCAATCCGGACATCCTCGATGGTTACCTCCTCGGAAAGGGAAGAGGGTTCCTGGTCGATCCGGCGCCGGCCGGCACCGAGGTACCGGTCGGCATTGACCCACTCTTGAAAGCGGGCATCAGACGGCCAATGGGCAAGTGGCAACGCTCGCATGTCTTTTAATCGAGCCAATGCCTGCTCCACCATCTGACAGGAAGCTTCTTCGATACTCCAAGCACCACAAATTATATCGTCGGACGCAACGATAGCTGATTCGTGATAGAGGAGCAGGGAGATATTAGCAGCCAATCGCTCCGACTCCTGTCCAGACGCAGGATCGAAAAGAGAGAGGCTCCATGCGTCGACCCCGGCCAGCGTGGCTGCAAGGCCTTGAAGTGTAGAGCGAACCAGGTTGTCAGGGGGAAATTCGGTATCGAAATCCGCTTCGGTGCCCAAAGCGGCCAGCTTCGGCTGGGTTTGGCCGTCCGTTCCCATCAATTCCAATATGCATCGCGCCGCTCGCAGCCCGGCAATATCCCCAAGTACACGGACCGAGACGGGAAAGAGAACGCACGGGTTGTCAGTTGACTGCTTTCCGTGTCCTGCCGATGTCAGTGTCGCCGCGAGCATGGTCAGGAGGGTGGTCCACCCCATCCCAAAACGTGCACCGGTACTCAAGTCCAGCCAAACCCGGTAGTCACCGAACGAGTTGATGACCCTGTTGTCGGGCACGTCTCTCTTTTGGATGGGGGAGAACACGGAGGCCATTCCGGACCAGAAGTTGGAGAGGTGCCCGTTGCCGTACTCAATGGATTCCGGAGGCACGAATGCCCCATTGCCGGCAACCGACACATGCAATGTGCGTCCCGGGAATCCCTGCGCTGGTACCGAAACTGCAGCATCCGGTCGCCAGATCAGATCGTTTTCCGTCAATTGGCCACGAGATACTTCCAGGGCCCGACTCATCCAAGGAGGAAGATCCGCATTCATAGCCGCTTGTCGTGTTCTGGGAAAGGTGGGAGGTGGTGCAGGGTCCGGAAGTGTCGGACAGCGTCGTAACAAAGTACACCGGCAGAGACAGCCACGTTCAAGGATTGCTTGGCTCCGAACTGGGGAAGCTCCAGCGCCATGTCGCATGCGTCCAGTACCTCGGGAGAGACCCCCAACACCTCATTGCCAGCCACGATGACGAGGGGGAACTCCTCAATCGTCAACTGCTCACACCGTTTGGGTACGGTGGTTATCTCCAGCGCGGCCACGGTCCAGCCATCCTGCTGTAAGGCTCGGATCGCAGCAACGGGGTCAGGAGTCGATCGCCACGGGACCATATCCTGCGCGCCAAGTGCGGCTTTGTGCACGCCACGATGGGTACCATCCGGTGTAAAGCCGGCCATGATGACTTCGTCCAGGAGAAGGCCGTCAGCGGTGCGGAGCATGGACCCGACGTTGTGCGCCGAGCGGATATTGTCCAGCAGCAGGCGAACAGGGTGACGACGGACTGTTGTCAGTGCCTCCGGCTGCAGGCGCGGAATGTCATTGTGGGCCAGTTGCTTCACGATGGGTCCCGTGTAAATGTATCGTAGCCATGATACGTACGCCGTAACCGCGTTGTTTGCACCAGGCAATTCATGTAAACCGTTCTGTTCAGGCGTTGAAAGGTCGTCAATCCTCAGATAACTTTCGGTACTCGATCGTCACTACAGCAATCATTTCTAGGGTCATAACTACCGTGATCATCGCCATTGATGGACCCGCCGGTTCCGGGAAAAGTTCGACAGCAAGGGAAATAGCCCGACGGATAGGCGCCCTCTTTGTCGATACCGGTGCCATGTACCGAGCCATGGCTCTGAGGGCGATAGAGTCAGGGTGCGACCCGGAGGAGGCGTCATTTTCGACTGTACTCCATGAGGCCATTGTAGACTTGGCTTCTGAAGACGGTTCGACTCGCGTCCTCCTTGACGGCAAGGATGTGACCGATCGCATTCGAACGGAGGCCGTGAGCCGTATGTCCTCTCGGGTCAGCAAACGCGCTGATGTCAGGAAGCGCATGGTGGCCTTGCAACGTCAGGTGGCTAAGGATCATGTCGCACACGGAGGAACCGTGGTTATGGAGGGCAGGGATATCGGGACCGTTGTGTTTCCCGACGCTGACTTCAAATTCTTTGTGACGGCAAGCCCTGAAGTTCGAGCTCAACGTCGCGCACAACAACTGCTGCAAAAGGGCGAGATCGTAGACGAAAAAGAACTACTCGAAGACATTCGTTCGAGGGATGCTCGTGATTCGGGGAGATCGGTATCGCCTCTCAGGCAAGCGGAGGATTCAGTTCTTGTCGACACGTCGGAGGTCACGTTTGAAGAACAGGTGGAGAATATTCTGAGGATCGTATCGGGGA
>JAAZVD010000109.1 GCA_018623785.1 Bacteroidota bacterium
CGATGTGGCGTCCGTGAAAAGCGTCTCGCAACCCAAGCCCATTCTCCGTAGGTGCCACCTCTACCAGACCCTATCCCTTCAGGCCAGAAAGGATACTACCGCTTCCACCGATATCGATGGTCCTGCCCGAGATCTATGCGGTTTTCCAGCAGTAAATCCAGCAGGGTCTCTTCCAGTATGCTCCGCTCCATTCCCGTCTCGCTCATCAATTCATCGAGCGATGATGGTTCCTGTTTCAGCCGTTGGCGAACCGCACCAGCTGGTGTCCCGGTTCGTACTGCAGCCCTTCTTTCGGGCTTGTCTGTACCCGGAGCGGGCGAAAGACCCGCTTCCAACGCAGCCTGCTCATGATCCGGCGGACGCCAGGTCAAATTAGGCTGCATCGCAAGGAGGCGAAAAACATCCTCCGGAGCCCTTACCAATCCACCGAGACTCTCTTGGATGGCAGCGTTCGTACCGGCAGACTTGGGATCTTCCGGCCATCCCGGTACCAATCCAACGTCCCGCCCCTCATCCTGGGCCAATCTGGCGGTAATCAGTGACCCCGATTCTTCTTCCGCCTCGACTACGATGACGACATGGCTCATGCCGGCTATGATGCGATTGCGCTGTGGAAAATGATGAACCCGCGCGCCCATGCCCGGATCAAACTCCGAGAGGAGAAGGCCGGACGTGCTTATTTCTTCGGCCAATCGACGGTTTTTTCCCGGATAAACCCGGTCGATGCCCGTTCCCATGACCGCAACGGTATATCCTCCGGCTCCCAGCGCACCCTCATGCGCCGCTGCATCAATACCCTTGGCAAGCCCACTGACTACAACCACGCCGGCCGCAGACAACCGGTAGGCCCACTTGTAGGCCAGGCTTTTACCCCGTTCTGTGGCGCGGCGGGACCCCACTATGGCCACAACAGGAGCATTGCGTGGGATGGTCCCGCCGCGCGTCCAGAGCAGCATGGGTGGCTGAGCTATTTTCTTGAGTAGCGAGGGGTAGCTTGTATCGGCAAAAAGGAGTGTCCCGATTTTCTGCTGGTTCTTTCTGTAGAACGCCACGGCAGGGTCATCCACGGCCACAGGTCGTGCCCTTCGAATGGCCCGCACGCCCGCCTCGTTGACGGCCCCGGTAAGCATCAGCTCTTCTTTCGATGCAACCAGCACGGATCGGGCCGTACCCAACGCCCCCACCAGCTTGCTGGCTCGCATGGGTCCGATGCCCTTCACGCGCATCAGCGCCAGGGCACTCCTGATTTCAAGATCGCGAGCGTCCGGCGCCGTGGGATCAGCATCAAACCTCGTCATCGAACGCATGGGCCTGCTGAACATATTCCCAGAGCTGATGACGGAGCGCATCCAAGCCATATCGGGAAACCGAACTGAACGCCATTACATCCAGTCCATCCGGCAGCGCACGGCGAGTGTCCGAGATAATCGCCTCGTGTTCGTCTGCCGGAACCAGATCCATTTTTGACAGGCCGACCATACGTGGCTTGTGCATCATGTCCGGATTGAAAGACTCCAATTCACCCAGCAGCGTCCGATACTCTTCGCCAGGATCCTCAGACGTGATGGGAATGAGGAACAGCAGCACTGCATTACGCTCGATGTGCTTCAGGAACTGGATTCCCAGTCCCTTCCCCTCGGCTGCGCCTTCGATGATCCCGGGAATGTCCGCAATGACGAAAGACTGGAAATCGTCCATGGCCACGACACCAAGAGACGGCTCGAGTGTCGTAAAGGGGTAGTCGGCCACTTTTGGTCTAGCTGCCGACAAACTGGACACCAACGTGCTTTTTCCTGCATTCGGAAATCCTACAAGGCCCACGTCAGCCAGCAGCTTCAACTCCAACGTGATATTCAACTCTTCTCCAGGCTCACCCGGCTGGGCGTGCCTGGGTGTCTGATTGGTGGCCGACTTAAAAAACGTATTGCCTTTTCCGCCACGACCTCCCTTGGCAAGTACCAGGGTATCTCCATCCGTCAGTAATTCGCCGATCAACGCCTCCGAGTCGGTATCCTTGACCACTGTACCAACGGGGACCTTCAGCACAATATCCTCTCCGTCTCTCCCCTTCCTGTTGTTGCCCGATCCCGGATGACCGTTCTCGGCAAAATGATGCCGATTGTATCGGTGATCCAGCAGTGTGTACAAATGGGAATCAGCCACGAGGGATACAGATCCGCCCTCACCTCCGTCTCCCCCGTCCGGACCACCCTTGGGTTGGTATTTGGCACGGCGAAAAGAGACGGAACCTGCCCCTCCCTTCCCGCTCCGGACGGTAATCGTTACGTAGTCAACAAATTTCATGGCAGCGGGCAGTGATTCGGTCAAACCTCATTATACTGACGAGAGAGCGCATACTCACGAGATCGGTACGAGAGTCATCGTCTGCGTCAATCCTTCGTGAACAGCAAAGGCCTCAATGGGTATCCTCCGTCACCCGAACCCCCTCACAGCTCAATCGACACGTGGCACAAAAGAAAGTAACCCTTTACACCGACGGTGCATGCAGCGGAAACCCCGGCCCGGGAGGATGGGCCGGCCTATTGATGTTCAACGGTCACGAGCGGGTCGTTACCGGCGCGGAGAAAGAAACCACCAACAACCGCATGGAATTGGCGGCTGTCGTGGAATCATTGAAGGTGCTCAGGGAACCGTGCGCCGTGGCCGTGCACACGGACAGCGCCTACATTGCCAACGCCTTCAACGAGGGCTGGATCGAAAATTGGGTCCGTCGCGGATGGAAAACGGCTGGAAAAAAGGCCGTAAAGAACCAAGACCTGTGGAAGGCTCTCCTTTCCCTCATGGAAAAGCATGACGTCACCTTCGTCAAGGTAAAAGGACATGCGGATGACGACCTCAATAACAGAGTGGATCGACTCGCCGTTGAGGCCCTGAAGATCGGTTGATTGCGACGTATCAGGCCTGTTCGATGCTGCCGCGCCCACTGAGCGCTTCGACGAAGGCAGCCCTGAACGCCTCTACGTCCCGGTTACGGACATCCACATCGATTTCCGTGTCGTTCGAGTAGCGCGTATCGGTCACGACAGTATCGAATTGGCTGATCAGGTGCATGGCTGGCGACGTGTCTTCGTAGGCAAAGCGCATCGTCAACCTGGTCCGTGGAATAACCTCTCGAATACGTGCTGCATCCAGCGCCATCGACGCCGCCTCCCCGTAGGCGCGGATCAAGCCGCCGGTTCCCAATTTGGTCCCGCCATAGTACCGGGTAACGACGACGATGGTACCGAACAGCTCCCGCCCCTCGATCTGCCTGAAAATGGGCTGTCCCGCCGAATTTGAGGGCTCACCATCGTCACTCCAACGGAATTCTCTACCCTCCGGGTCAATACGCCAGGCGCTGCAGTGATGGGTTGCGTCGTATTCCCGCTTGCGGATGGCCTGCAACGCGTCTTCGGCTGCACTGATAGCGTCCACCGGCAAGGCCTCTGCTACGAACCTGGAGCCTTTGACCTTGATTTCGGCCCTTCCCGGTGCATCGAGAACAAGATGGGAGTCGGACATGAGTGAGGCTTGCAGGCGAGGTAGGTAGTGCCTGAATATAGGGCGGCGGGGAAAGGGTGTACGCGCCTGCGGGCGGGGTGGCATCCGCCACCCCGCCCGCAGGCAGACTCAAACCGCATAGATCCATCAGGCACCGATGCGGCGCAGAAAACTATCCTGCCCCTCGGACCACAGATGATCCTGAGTCAATCGTGCCGGTCCCTCACTGTCAAATCGGCTGAAAAAGACCTTATAGACTCGCCCCTGATCCGTGGGCACCTCGCGAATCCAGGCTTCACCATACCTTTTTGCCATGACCTCTGCGCTGCTGAGACTTGAAAAAGACCCAATTTGCAGCGTGTACGCCGGGCTCGGTTGAACAACGGGAGCCTCATCCTCCAGCAGCGGATCGGTAGTCTGGCCCACAGCAATCGCGGCTGATTCCAGATCTAAAATGCGCAACTGAACAGCCGTATAACCCTCTTGCAGGCCGATACGATCAGCCGCGGCACCCGACAATCGAAGGCCGCCTTCGTCCGGTGATTGCATGCGATCATTGATCCGCACGACCACAGATCTGCCGGTGTCACCATTGGTTACGCGAACCATGGAATTCAGCGGGAGGAAAGGATGCAGTGCCGTCAGCGCGTGATGGTCGTAGGACTCTCCAGAGGCAGTCACCCTTCCGTGATCACTCGCACTGGCTCTGGAGGCCTGTATCGTCTGAGACTGTGCCACCGAGGGTAGCGCGAAGAAAAGGGCAGTAGCCACCAACAGGGCGATGAAAATGCCGACGGTAGAATAGAGCTGGCGTGTGGTTACAATCATGAGTGTTGACCGAAAAGATTGCATGTTCTGCCCTCCTTCCACCAACAACCATGCCGGTACCATCAAAACACCCTATACAGGGCCAAACGGCCATGAAACCCGCATAGCGTCACTCTTCGAACAGAATTTTGCCAGCAAAAATTTCCACCAGCCGGCAAAAA
The DNA here is from genome assembly GCA_018623785.1 of Bacteroidota bacterium. Classification (GTDB taxonomy): domain Bacteria; phylum Bacteroidota; class Rhodothermia; order Rhodothermales; family UBA10348; genus JAAZVD01. The sequence continues at coordinate 4,491 of JAAZVD010000109.1, forward strand.
AGGCATCCATTCAGCGACCTACTACCCGACTATCCGGGTAATGAGATCAATCTCGGCCAGGACGGACTCAACCTTCAAACACGCCTCAAATGCGCCCTCGAAAACCTGGGCTTTACCCTCATGGTGCACTTGCCAAGTCAGTTTCTCAGCGCGGCTTCGTGAACATCCCGTTGCCTTGACAATCTGCCAAATCACCTCGTCAAAGGTGTGTACCTCGTCGTTGTACAGCAGGACACGCCAAGCCGCACTGACAGCCTCTTCCTCAAGAACGTCAACCTCAAGCTCGCGCGCTTTCTCAGGCAGAGGTATGCTCATGGATGACCACGTCGAAATCTTCCATGACAGGATTGGCCAGCAGTTTATCCGCTGCATCTTTGGCAATGCGCTCAGCCTCATCCGCAGTGTCCGCCTCGATATCCAACGCAATCACCTTTCCGATGCGAACCTGACGCACGCTGTCGAATCCAAGCTCTCCGAGAGCATGTTGTGCAGCCTTACCTTGAGGGTCAAGGATGGAGGGACGCAGCGTGACAGTAATTTCAGCTTTGAACATGGTACTGGGGCGTTGATCCGGCCAAGCCGGAGACCGAGAAAGTCGTAATGGCTCAAGATACAACCCGATGGGCCCCGGTTGGGAGACCCCTCACGGGATGACCGAGAATTCATCCGGCCGGAGCATCACCCGAAATGTCCCCGGCCTCTTCAGGCTCTGCGTCCCGAATGGCAATAATCAGGTTCCACCCTGCTCTTCCAATACCGATGGCCAAATAAGCAAAAAGGACGAACAACAGGGCGACTTCCCTGAACAGAATCAACGACACGACTGAGACCAGCGAGAAAATGGCCTGCATCGGGTAGGTGCGCGCGTAGCTGGCCGTCGGCTTGGGCGGCGCATCGAACGGTATGTTCGTGACCATCAACCCTGCCAATATGATGACCGTCGTCAGAATCAGATTAAGATCCCCCCTGTCAGAGACCCATTCGCGAACCAACGCATCATTGAGAATGATCGCGACGATGACCATAGCCGTCGTAGGGATCGGCAGCCCCGAAAAAAAGGCGCTCTTTGTGCCCTCGTAGTTCATGTTGAATCGCGCCAAGCGGATGGCACCCGCCAGCGCAGGCAGGGAAGCGACAATAACGCCGGTAGTCCCCAACTCATTGAGACCAAAAGACCAAATCATGAACGAGGGGGCCACGCCGAACGATACCACGTCGCACAGACTGTCCAGCTCCATGCCAAAAAGGCTCGTCCCGTTGGTCAGACGCGCCATCATGCCGTCCAGCATGTCGAAAAATGCGGCTAGCAGGATGAGCCAGGCAGCTTTCTGTAGGTCGCCTTCACTGACCTGTATGATGGCCAAGAACCC
>JAAZVD010000110.1 GCA_018623785.1 Bacteroidota bacterium
ACGCGACGTCCAAACTCTGAAAAGGTCATGACAACAACGCGATTGTCGAGGTCATCCGCCTGAAGGTCCGCGAGGAAGGCACCCAAGGCTGTCGAAAGTTCATTCATCAGCACTGCATGTCGACTCAGTTGATTGGAATGCGTGTCAAAACCACCCAGATTGATATGATATATGCTGGCACCAAGTCCACCTCGGATCAATCGAGCCGTGGTCGCCATATTGCCCGAAAAACCGCTAACCGCGGGATATTCGAACAAATTGGTGCCTGAGTTGGAGGCATCGCTCAGTGCCTCGGCATACTGGACGGAATCATTAGCGATACTGCGGACGAAAGCGAGCTCATCTCCATAGAGAGTCTGCGGGACGAATGATTCATCGAACAATTGTCCAGTGTCAAAAAAGCGCTGAAGAAGATCGAGGTTAGGAAATTGCACACCCATTCCTGCCTCTTCGCCTTGAAACAGAAGCGGTGTCCCGTTCCCCAATTGAACGGCAAGCGGGTGATCAGGAGGGTGGTCCACGAAAGTGGGTATTTCATACTCCAAGTACCGCCCGAGCCAACCCGTGGTCGCTAGATTATCGGCTGGAGACGCCGTGGCCCATACATCCGTTGATTGGAAGTGCGACAAATCAGGGTCGGCATATCCCACTCCTTGAACGACCTGCATGGCACCCGAGGAATACAACGATGAGAACGGTGTCAACGATGGATGTAGTCCTATCTCCGTGGTAAGGGGAATGATGTCATTGGCAGCGAGGCTGATTCCCGGGCGATACTGGTAGTAGGTATCGTTTGTGTACGGAACGACCGTGTTCAAGCCATCATTTCCTCCGGAAAGCTGGATGACGACCAAAATGCGGTCCCCGGAGCTTTCGCGTAAATGATTGAGCAACGGGGAGGCACCGTAGGAGCGGACCGGAATGCCTCCAAGCTTCATCGCGGCACCCGCGGTTCCAAGACCGATACCACGGATGAATTGCCGCCGGGACCAACGCCGATGATGGTCGGAATGAAGACGTCCATCTTCGAGTCTTTCACCAGCAACGGTGTGGTGATCGGGATCCGTGACAGCGTGTGAATGGGTTGGGGCCTGGCACATGACAGTGTTGGAGTCGAATCAGGGTTCTGTTCGCGGGGGACTAGATGAGCTGGTATTCAGGAAGCTGTACCAGCCGGTCGAGAAAGCCAGCAATACGTCCTGGTGCGTTGTCTGAGGCTAAATCCCATTCATACCACGGAGTGGACCCCAAGAACAGCTTGATCAAACTCTGGTCGGCATCGGAGCTCTCGTACACCCAATCCGGAATAGGAAAGGCATCTAGATCTCCCTCAAATCCGCCGTCAATCGACGGGATCTCCACCCACTCCATGGGGACGTGGATGAAATGCCGGACGATGGCAAGGGGCAACTCAAACGCGTTGTCCACCGACTGAGGGTCGGATACTTCTTCGGCAAAAGACCGGATTTGCTCGTCTGACATACGGCGACGAACAATCACGCTGGAGGAATTCCAGCGGGCGCTCAGCGTGTTGGTGTCCAGCCACTGTCGGTGTCCTGGCCAACCAGCCACATTCGGTGGGTTCAACAGAAACTGTTCAGTCCGACGACTGAAAATCCAGATTTGACTGGTCTGAAGTTCACTGGGTGGTTGTCCCATTTCTGCAAAGTGTCCCACATTCAGGTCCAGGGGTGACTTCACCACGCCCCCTGTGATGGCAGGATCAAAAAACCGCTCGCTGGCAAACAGTGTCTCGAAGAGAACGCGGAGCGAAAAGCTCGCATCCAGGAATACAGTGGCCAGCTCCATGATGAAGCTCGCATCTTCAACGTGGTGGATGAAGGCCCTGTAAGCCCTCGATGCCACGAAATGGGCTATTTGGGGTCCGCGCTGGTCAAAAAGATGATCGATGGCTTCTTCCGGCGTCCACGCGCCGGCAATACCGAAAATGGTCTTCTCCCCCGCATCGTGACGTCCTGAAACAAAGACGGGCTCCCATGAGGTGCGGACATCCAATGCGTACCCGGTCATGGCACGAGCCATTTCCTGAACGTCGAATTCCGTGTAATTCGAGGACCCATCACTCGCCGTTGGCCCCATGGTGAACAGCTCCATGAGTTCTCGGGCATAATTCTCGTTTGGCGCTGCCGCCGTGCTGTTTCTCCCGTCCAGATAAACCAGCATCGCGCCATCCGCTGTAACATCTTTCACGAGCTGCTTGAAGTCACCCAGTGCGGAGCGTCGTAGCAGTCGCGCATATCGATATCCCAGGGCGGCATATCGATAGGTTTCCATGCTGGTCACAAAATGATTGTGCCAAAACAAGAACAACTTTCCCCGCAAACCGATGGCGGACATTTCTGCCGTAAGATCATCCCGCAGGATGCGCCGCCAATCTTGGTTATTCGCATTGAATTGGTCTCTTTCCGCCTCAGAGGCACCCCGCGGAGGCAGTAATACCTCAGCCCAATCCGGAGTACTTTCTTCCGAGAGAGTAGCCTCATCGAGCAGTTCTCGGACAATATCAGCGGCCATTCGCCCGACCGCTGATCGTATGCGTGAGGGTGATGCCCCGAAGGTCAGACGGGCATATAAATGCCTTGCCTGCTCGAGCGTCAGCGGGGAAGACTGTGGATCAGTCGATGAATCCAGACTGCGCAGTCTGGCTGCATCAGGAAAAACAAAAGACGAGGCCATGTTCTCGGATCGACGTTTTCGGATCTAGGGGCATAACCACAGCGAGCCAAACTGCTGGTCCTAATGACGTCAATCAGGGACTAGTTTTTGTCACAAAACTGTCAAATTGTCTTCTCCTTCGCTCAACAGACTCCCTCGCGACGAAGCCGCAATGGTGCTCAAGCCTCCCCGCCGGGCATCCCGAAATGGACGGCCGGTCCGTGTTGCGGGGCATCCTCGATTTCTCCGTGTGCTTGCTCGAACCGCTCGATGTTATCGGCGAGTGCACGTAACAGGCGTTTGGCATGCGGTGGCGAAATGATGATGCGACTTTTTACGCGCGCTTTCGGCACACCCGGCATGACCCGTATGAAATCCAGAATGAACTCCTCTGCGGAATGGGCCAACATGACCAGGTTCGAGTAGGTCCCCTCGGCAATATCCTCGTTCAGCTCGATGTTCAACTGCGGGCCTGCGGGCCGTTGTTCGTCTTTCTTTTCGCTCATGATCCGGTGTATGCGTTTTCTTGGGTTCGAGAGGCCAGCGTTTCAATGAGGGCGCTCTTGGTAATGATCCGGAGCACCCCTTTTTCGTCCCGAACCAGCACGGCACCGGGCGCCTCTCGCAAGTGATTGGTAAGACCGCGTATGGGCATGTTGTGATCTACGACTGCGAGCGCGGGACCCATATTGTCTGATACTGCATGATCCTTGGCTCCTGGCTCATCAATCAGGCGGTTCAGAACAACGGACTCGGTGAGACTGCCTACGACCTCCATCCCGTCCATGACCGGAAGCTGGGATACGGAGTTTTCCACCATCCGCCTGATGGCTGTCTGCAAGGTATCCTCCGGGCGCACGGCGATAACGGCATCTTTTTCAGCAGAAGCTACATCACCTGCCAGTATCTCGCGCTCTTCCTCAAGAAAGCCGTGGCTGCGCATCCACGTATCATTATAGGTCTTGGACAGGTACCGAAAGCCACTGTCCGGCAGTAGAACGACGACCACGTCGTCTACCGTCAGCTGATCCCGATGGGTCTCGAGCCATTTCAAGGCACCACTCACCGCCAGTCCGCACGATTGCCCGACAAAAAGGCCCTCCTCGCGTGCCAACCGTCGGGTCATGAGCATGTTTTCCCGATCCGTAGACCGCACGAAGTCATCCACAATATCAAAATCCATGTTGCCGGCCAGGATATCCTCCCCAGCTCCCTCCGTGAGATACGGGTAAATCTCGGATTCGTCGAAGGTCCTCGTGAAAAAATACTTGTGATACACGGACCCATATGTGTCCACACCAATGGCCCGCACCGCCGGATTCTGCTCCTTCAGGTAGCGGGCAGTGCCTGACAGGGTGCCGCCCGTTCCGGCCGAGGCAACGTAGTGCGTGATCTTGCCTTCTGTCTGGCGCCAGAGCTCCGGACCGGTTGTCCGGTAATGTGCCTCCGCGTTGGCCGGATTATCATATTGGTTCAGGTAAACGGCTCCGGGGGTCTCCTCCGCAAGACGCCGAGACACGCTGTAGTACGAACGAGGATCGTCCGGCGCGACATTCGTTGGACACACCAACACTTTGGCTCCCAGAGCCCTCAGGACATCTGCTTTCTCCGGGCTCTGCTTGTCCGTGGTCACGAAGATGCAGCGATACCCTTTGTTGATGGCAGCCAAAGCTATGCCGGCTCCCGTGTTGCCGCTTGTACCTTCGACAATGGTCCCACCGGGCTTCAAATCCCCCGATGCCTCGGCAGCCTCAATCATGGCCAGACCAATCCGGTCTTTGACTGAGCCTCCGGGGTTGAAGTATTCAACTTTAGCCAATACGGTACACGGAAAATCGGCTGTTATACTGTTGAGTCGAACCAACGGCGTATTTCCGATGGCATCGGTGATGGAGTCAAGCCACATAAGAGAGTCGTCAACGTTATGGAAATGGCGTTCAGGCGCCCAATGAAGGACTGCTATATTACGCACTGCCTATATTGTCTGCGTCCACCGATAACCAGTGCCCGTCAGCGCCAACATACGCAACGGCAAGCTGGACACAGTGGGCACATGAACGCCTTGTCTCCGTCTCCTCTCAACCCGCATCCAACCGGCCGCATACAGGCCCGAGCGCCCCTTTAACGGCATGGAAGCCCTACCCTCTCTGGATCCTGACTTACTGGTGGCCACCGTATCGTCGGACGGCACCATACTCTCGCGCAATGCTGCCTGGATGCAGTTTTTCGGTGACGACGACGATTTGTGGACTCGCCTCTCTGACGGAGACAGCGATCTGGCAGGGCGCAATCTGAAAGAAGCCGTTGGCGGTTCCCTGGTTACGCATGCACTCTTCATGGTTACGTCGAGGCAACGCGATCTACCGGTACCTGTCCTGCTGCACTTCGTACCTGTTCCGGACGAGACGTCTGGACGCATCCGCGCCGTGAGTATCACGGGTGAGGTACTGACCGAGCCGACAACGTGGACGGAGAGCCAGACCCAACGTCACCGTATGGAAACGCTGGGACGCATGACCATGGGCATGGCCCACGACTTCAACAATCTACTGTCCGGTATACTGGGTCACTTGGAGCTGTGGCGGTTGGAATCTCCGCCAGACGAGCGGCAGGCAGAACACATGGACACCATTGAGGCGGCGGCTGCTTCGGGCGCTGACCTGATCGGTCGGATCCAACGCTACATCCGCCAAGAGGCGCAATCGGCCTTCGAACCTGTCGATCTTAATACTCTCATCGAGGATTGCCTGCAATTCACCCGGCCATACTGGTATAACGAGCCTCGGCGCCAGGGCATTCACATCGAAGCTTCTTTCGATAAAGAACAGCTCCCCGAAATACGGGGTACGCGCAGCGAACTGCGTGACGTCTTCGTCAATCTGATCCTCAATGCGATTCATGCGCTTCCGGAGGGCGGTCAGATTCGGGTGCGCACCTTTCTGGATGATGAGGGTATTGGCGTGGAGGTATCCGATACGGGTACAGGTATGCCGCCGGAGGTGGCCAAGCGCGTATTCGAACCTTTGTTTTCTACCAAGGGCGAGTCTGGCAACGGCATGGGGCTTTCCGTTGCCGCCGGAACGATGCGGGAGCACGGTGGCAGTATAGCCGTGCACTCCGAAGAAGGCTCAGGCACCCGCTTTATGCTCCGATTCCCCGTGAAGCGAGAGACCTTTCCGACAAG
>JAAZVD010000111.1 GCA_018623785.1 Bacteroidota bacterium
CACCATCGACAACACTAACTATTCCCCGCTCACGCGCCCAGGTACAGAGTTCCTTTACGGGGTAGAGATGACCTCCTCGGGTAACGTGGCAAAACGAGATTGCCCGCGTCTTTGGGGTTCTCGCAGACTCAAATCGAGCAAGAATATCCTCTACTGGTGGCAATGGACTAGGTATGTGGATCTCCTTTATGGAAATATCTTCGTGCAGGCCCCGATACAACCACGGCGCGCGTCCGGCTGGATGCTCTTGACTTGTGATAATCACCTCATCGCCACGACGTAGGTCCAAGCTGACCGCTTGGATATACAATGCCATTGAGGCATTACGTGTAAGCGTTAGTTCAGAGGGCAACGTGCCCAGGAATTGCCCCAGTCTCGGCAAAACCTGATCCCGAATACTGGCCTGCAGCTGATGCTTTGCATGGATTGGATCCTCCGACTGAGCGCGGTATCCGTCAGCTACTGCCTGCACAACCACTGCAGGAGGCATACCGATGCTGGCATTATTCATGTAGGAGAGGCCACCGAGCGTGTTGAAATGAGATCGAACAGCATTCCATTGATCGCTTTCCGGGTGAAGGTCGGCCCCCGAGAATGATGGCGGAGTTTTTGTCTCCAAGCGGCACCCCGGAAGGCTTATTCCCGCAATGCCCATGGCTCCCAATTTGAGAACCTCTCGCCTTGAAACATGGGACTGCACCGGCGTGTGTTTTTTGTTCATGACCCCAACGATCTGCGATGGTTAGCGGACAGCAACATAGGAAGATCAGCGATCAAGGCCGACTCTGAACGTGAGTGTGGAGTAACTCTGGACGCGTTGCCCGGCCTGAATGGCAGGGCGGAACGTGTGTCGCTCGGCGGCGCTTATGACGGCTTCTTCAATGCCGTACCCGATTTCGGCAACGGCCTCTTTCTCGGTGCCGTCCTTGTTCAGGAGGTAGCGCTCCACGACGCGGGTGTCAACAACGCGTCCGCGGATGTCGACCAGAACTTCGACTACGACCTCGGCGCGGATATTGCGACGGTCTGCCTCGCGCGGATACTCCGGCGTGGCAATACGAACGGGTGATGGACTGCGGTCGGCACGGGCCGCAACCGGATTGTCACCAGTTTCGGCTCCTTCTTCATTATCGTCGTCCGTGCCGGCTTCGTTGATGTCCAGGGCCACGTCGGCAATCTCCAGTTCAATGTCATCGAGCACCACATCGTCCGGCATGACAACGGGTGGCTGGGGGACGGGCGGCGGCGGCTTGCGCTTCTCCTGGGTAGTCTGCTGGATCTCTTCGATCTGGATGACTTCCTGACCACGGGTATCGAAGGTAGCCCCGCTGAAATCAAGCTCGGGTGTCGGCCAGAAAAGGATACACGCGTTTACGACCAGCAGGCTCAGTGTGAGCGTGCCCAGGAAGTGGAGGAGATAGCGCTCCCGGCGGACCGTATTTTTCTGAAACTTGTCCAGGAGGTGCTGGTGGGTCTTTTACTGTAGGCGCTCAGTAGTCGGTTGGCGGCGTGCGTGGCGGGAGCACGCCGTTTGTAGCTGTGAACACCCGCGCGCTGCTGGAATTCACCCGCCCAAGATACGTTGACATAAGCACCGGGGTCCGCTACGATTGCCGAATGGTATCCGCTGCCGCTTGGCTCGTCATTGTGGATAACTGACGGGGCCCGACGGAGGCGATTCGTCGGCATTCATTGTATTTTGTCAGAGTTACGGCCGGCAGTGTCGTCGCGCTACGCACAGCCTCCGTATATTAACCGAAATGATGTTTTCTTCAGTGCCCAGACACGTGCCGCACAAGCACCCCGACTCCGGCTTACTAACCGACGATTGAGCAGCCTTCCCAACAGGTAATGGGGAGGCTTTTTTTTTGACCTTTTCCGACAGACACCCCCTCGGACACGCCCGAAACGATCAACCAGGACCATGATCAACCCAGAGAACAATGAATTGCTGCTAACACCCGCCCCGTGCAAGATGGCTCTTGCCGATGGAACGGTGGTAACCGGCAAAGCTGTCGGTTTCCACGGCGAGACAGGCGGAGAGCTGTGTTTCAACACGTCCATGACCGGGTACCAGGAGATATTTACCGACCCCAGTTACGTGGGGCAGATCATGATGATGACCTATCCCCACATCGGCAACTACGGGACGATGGACATCGATATGGAAGCGGCGCACCCGATGGTATCCGGCGTCGTGGTCCGCTCGTTTTCTTCCAGGTATTCCAACCTGCTGGCCGACGCGTCTTTGGATGCGTTCATGAAGGAGCACAAGTTGGTGGGGATCTCGGACATTGACACCCGTGCGCTGGTACTGCATATCCGTTCGAAAGGGGTGATGAATGCGATTATCTCGTCGGTCGACCTGGATGACGAATCGCTGGTGGAGAAAGCCCGCAACTGGCCGTCGATGGAAGGCCTTGAACTGGCTTCCCGCGTGACGGTCGGCGAGGCGTATGATTTCTCTGCAGGGAAGGGTCCGAAAGTGGCGGTGTACGATTTCGGGGTGAAGCAGAATATCCTTCGGTCGTTCAAGGCGCGCGGATGCTCGGTCCGCGTTTTCCCTGCCGATGCCGCTTTGAAAGACGTCCTGTCCTGGGAGCCTGACGGGATTTTCTTCTCGAACGGACCGGGCGATCCGCGCGCCATGCCGGACGCCATCGCCATGACCAAGGAGGCCATGCAGACGGGTATTCCACTGTTCGGTATCTGTCTGGGTCACCAGCTCCTGTCGCTGGCGGCCGGCCTCGAGGTCTACAAGATGTACGTCGGTCACCGAGGTGCCAACCACCCGGTCAAGAATCTGGTCTCGGGGCATGTCGAGGTGTCCACGCAGAACCACGGTTTTGCCGTCGACAAGGAATCCATCAAGGACGATATCGCCACCATCACCCACATGAACCTCAACGACGATACGGTCGAAGGCGTGCGTTTTGCGAAGTGCACCGCGTTCTCCGTTCAGTATCACCCGGAAGCATCTCCTGGTCCGCACGACAGCCAATACCTATTCGATGAGTTCATGGCCGACATCGAGAAGCACAGCGGGGTAAAGCCAACCCACGAGCCCACCCCGGAAATGGTCTACGCCGGCGGTCGTTAAGGCCCACCATTCTCCCCACGTCCAACACCCAACCGAACCCCTACACGCGCCCACACCATGCCCAAGCGTACGGACATCAAGAAAATCCTCCTCATCGGCAGCGGCCCCATCATCATCGGGCAGGCCTGTGAATTCGACTACTCCGGCAGTCAGGCCTCGCGGTCCCTGCGAGATGAGGGGTACGAAGTGGTTCTCGTCAACTCGAACCCGGCCACGATCATGACCGATCCAGTCACGGCCGACAAGATCTACCTGCGTCCGCTGACCACGGATTCGATCAAACAGATCGTGGAAGAAGAGAAGCCCGACGCCGTGCTGCCTACGATGGGAGGGCAGACCGCTTTGAACTTGGCGGTCAAATTGCACGAGAAAGGCTACTGGGAGGAGAAAGGCATTCACGTCATCGGCGTCGATATCGACGCGGTGAACATTACGGAGGATCGTCAGCTCTTCCGCGACCTGATGGAGAAGATTGGCATCGACCAGGCTCGTTCGCGCGTGGCCAAGTCTTTGCTCGAAGCGAAGGAGATCACGCAGGAGCTAGGTGGCCTGCCGGTGGTCATCCGGCCATCGTTCACGCTCGGTGGAAGCGGCGGGGGTATCGTCTGGACGCCCGAAGAGTTCGATAAAAAAGTGATGCGTGGCTTGGAGCTCAGCCCCGTCCATGAGGTTCTCATGGAGGAGTGCCTGTTTGGGTGGAAAGAATTCGAACTCGAGCTGCTACGGGACGCGAATGACAATGTCATCATCATTTGTACCATTGAGAACCTGGACCCGATGGGCGTCCACACAGGCGATTCTCTGACCGTGGCCCCGTCGCAGACTCTGACGGACAAACAATTCCAGCGCATGCGCGATGCGGCCATCCGGATGATGCGTTCGATCGGCACCTTTGCCGGGGGTTGCAACGTGCAATTTGCCACAGAGCCCAAGACAGGGCGCATGATTGCCATCGAGATCAACCCGCGCGTGTCCCGATCCTCGGCCCTTGCCTCCAAAGCAACCGGATATCCCATTGCCAAGGTGGCCTCGAAACTGGCCGTCGGCTACACACTGGACGAGCTTAAGAACGATGTGACAGGCACGACATCGGCCTGCTTCGAGCCGTCCATCGATTATGTCGTGACGAAGATTCCTCGCTTCAACTTCGAGAAGTTCGAAGGCGTAGACGAAGAGCTGACCACGCAGATGAAAGCCGTCGGCGAAGTCATGGCCATTGGCCGCACGTTTGCAGAAAGCCTCCAGAAGGCGTGGCAGAGCCTCGAAAATGGCTACCATGGGTTGGGTGCAGATCGAGACGAGACGGCCCGCTTCGAAATCCGTGATCGGCTCAAAAAATCCTATTGGGACCGCACGCTGCAGATCCGGAACGCCTTCAAGTTGGGCGCCTCGGTTGAGGAGATTGCGGACATCTCAAAGGTAGACCCCTGGTTCCTCTACCAGATCCAGGATATCGTGACGCTCGAAGGGGAGATTCGCAAGAAAGCGCTCTCCCAACTCGATGAGCCGTTCATGCGCGAGATCAAGCGCTACGGCTTCTCGGACTACCAGATTGCCTATCTCGTCCAGGACGACGTGACCGAAGAAGAAGTGCGGGCGATGCGCAAGTCCCTCGGCGTCAAGCCCTCATACCAGGTCGTAGATACCTGCGCCGGCGAATTTCCGGCCCAGACGCCGTACTTCTACTCCTCCTACGAGTCCAATACCGAAAGCGAGATCTCCGAGAAAGAGAAAATCGTCATTCTTGGCAGTGGCCCTAACCGCATCGGACAAGGTATCGAATTCGATTACTCGTGCGTACATGGCGTACTGGCAGCCAAGGAGATGGGTTACGAAGCCATCATGATCAACTGTAACCCGGAGACAGTCTCCACGGACTTCGATGTAGCCGACAAGCTCTACTTTGAGCCGGTCTATCTCGAGCGGGTCATGGATGTCATCGAGCACGAAAAGCCTAAGGGCGTGATCGTGCAGCTGGGTGGTCAGACGGCCTTGAAGCTTTCGGGCGATTTCGATCGTCTGGGCATTCCAATTATTGGTACCACGTTCGACAGCATGGATCTGGCCGAAGATCGCAGTCGCTTCTCGGACATCCTGAAAGAGCTGGAGATTCCGTTTCCACCCTACGGCGCGGCCCGCACGGAGCGAGAAGCCGTCGAGCGCGCCGAGGAGATCGGATACCCGCTTCTCGTTCGACCGAGCTACGTGCTGGGTGGGCAAGGCATGCGCATTGCCATCAACAAGGACGAGGTTGAAGAATACACGCAGCGTATCTGGAAACTGATGCCGGACAACGTGATCCTGCTGGACCTCTTCTTGGAAAACGGCATCGAGCTGGACGTCGATGCCATCTGCGATGGTGAAGACGTCTGGGTGTGTGGCATCATGCAGCATATCGAGCCGGCCGGGGTCCACTCCGGCGATTCCACGGCTGTGTTGCCGCCGTATTCCATCTCCGAAGAAGTGCAGCGGACCGTCCGTCAGTACATCAAGGAGATTGCCCTGCGTCTTGGTGTGGTCGGACTGATCAACGTGCAGATGGTCGTCAAGAACGACATCGTGTACGTAATCGAAGCCAATCCGCGCGCTTCCCGGACCGTGCCGTTTGTTGCCAAGGCCACGGGCATTCCGATCTCCAACATTGCCACGAAGGTCATGCTGGGCGAGAAGCTCAAGACATTCGATGAACGCGGCGAGCTGGATTCTTCATTGGTCGGGTTTGCAGTGAAGGAGCCTGTCTTCTCCTG
>JAAZVD010000003.1 GCA_018623785.1 Bacteroidota bacterium
ACACAGCAGTCTGATCGGGATATTGAGCGACGACTACCGGGCTCGTCCGCTGACTTCATGGGAGCCCTCCTGCAGGCGTCTATGGATAGGGTGGCTGCCGACCATGGGACATTCAATCTTACGATTGACCCTACCATAATGGGGGATTCTGACAATCTGCCGATCCTGCGATCACTGGTTACAGAGGCGAAGCGCCGGAATTTTTGGATTACCCAGGCGGATTCCGTGGCTGCTTGGTGGCGTTTGAAAAGGGCCGTGAATGTGTCCGTGGATCAGCGAAGTCCTTCGCGGCTTTATGTCAATGTGTCCAATGACAACGGGGTCAATGCTGAGGAGATTACCATCAGCATTGCCTTGGGGCATCCAGCTTCGGATGTCGAAATTCAGTCTGAGCTTTTCAACGTACTTCGCCCGCAAGCAAAAGATATTGGTAATCCACCATATCGCCTCGTGGACAACGGTAACGTTCTGGAACTGACCATTAAGCGTCTCAGGCCGCAGCAGTATCGAATTTATCATATCGATCTTCTCAGATCGTATGCAGATGCATCACCGGAAGTCACGGCGCCCTGAGTAAGTATGAGACCCTTGTATCCCGTTTTTTCAGCTCTGGTGCTCTGTCTACTGCTGGTCGTCCCCGCCTCGGGACAGCCCGTCCAGCGGTACGTCTCATTTCAGCAGCCCTCACGAAGTGTTGCAGCCGATTTGACACCGTTTTTCGGAGGCAATGACCGCATCAAAAAGGTGGCATTGTTTCGGAGCATGCTGACGGAAGAGCGTACGGGTACAGGACAAGAAATCATTCCTGTAGCCGTTCGGCAATGGGAATTGCTGCTGCTTGGATTGCGAATTCCCTTCCGGTGGATTGACGAGAGGGATCTCAACGGAAAAATAGATCCTGATTTCAGCGTGGTCATCATGCCATCCGCTGAGTTACTGTCGGAGCGTCACAGACGCAGAATTGAGTCGTATGTGATGAATGGTGGTAGTTTGATTGTATCGGGTCGGTTCGGCTTGTTTGACGAAGTGGGAATGCGGGTAGATGAGGCTTGGACCAACAAAATGCTCGGCGCTGATATGGTGATTGATGTCAAGCAGCAGCCATCCGGTTTCATGCATTCCATAGACGGCAATATACCCTTGGGTGATGGCATAGCGCCGGGGTTTCAGTTCAACGTGGCAGCCCAGAATCCACTCGTGCTGGCGCGTCCCAGGGTAGCCAGCTCGGGTGGACGTTTCTTCCCGTACTCGCCGTTGCAGGTACCCTTGTACGAGGGGCTTACCTCCATCCTGTACAGTCACTACGGCACAGGCCGTGTTGTCTGGTTCGGTTTCAACCCGCAGGATGTACCTCGTATGCGTCAGGAACAGGAAAATTATCAGCGACTCGTGGTCAATGCCTTGACCCTGCTCGGCCGTGCCACGTCGGTGGCCTTGGCGCCGTGGCCCGAGGGAAAGCCGCTTGCATTCAGCGTTGCAGCCATGGCTGCAGTTGGATTTGATGCCATTACCTATGCCGAGGGCATGAATATGATGCTTACGGTGCTGGAGAAGTATAATGTGCCTGGTAGTTTCTTTCTCTCTTCGAGCGAAGTCCGGGTCTTCCCCGAAGTCCTGGATCGGATGAAAGAGGCCGGTGAGATAGGCTTGACGGCGGATGAGGACTATCTACTGGTCGAGCAGCCGATGGAAATACAGGCCAGCCGGATACGAGCGTCCCAAGAGCAGCTTGGTGTGCAGAATATCCACGGGATCTACCCACCGGCTGGACTTTTTGACGCAAATACCATCCGAGCCATGGAGGAGATCGGTGCTGATTATCTCCTTCAGGGGTACCAGACTGTCATGGCACCTCGTCCGGTCGAGTGGTGGGACTATGCCGATTACCGCGAGTCGCTGGATTTAGCGGATCTGATGCCGGCACTGGAGGCGGACATGCCATTGTTCATTCCGGGAGAAGAGCGGGTACCCTCCGACGCATTATCGAGTCAGCAAGTAAAAGCGCTGCCGGACCCACCATTCATTGTCCCGGTATCGGAGGGCATTGCAGATACCCAGCAGGCAACCTACGAGCGAATCAAGAAGGCAGGGGGATACCACGTGGTTCCCTTCTATCCAGAGACCTATGCCTCGCGTTCGGACGGAGCATCCGATTTTGAATCAACGGTGAGGCGGGCAAAAGAAGAGGGTGCGTGGATAGCCACTCCATCTGAAGTTGTACGGTGGTGGGCTCAGCGCGGCCAGGTGCGCCCTGTCATCGTCTCTCTGAGTGCCAACGAAATGCATATCGACATGGTGCATGACGGGACGGATCTGGTAGAGGGCCTGGTATTGCAGGTGCGTGGTCCCGACAATGCCTATCAGGAGCTGCGGATTTCGGGGATGGAGGGTGATGTTGAGTACGATGACGATCGTCAGCTGGCGCGCGTTCGCTTGCCGGGAATTTTGCCCGGCACCACGCGCATCGTGCTGGTCTGGAGTCAGTAGCGCACGGGCAGTGGCAGTAGATGTCCCTGCCGAGGGACACCTGTTGATTGGCGCCGGGGTAAAAAGATCTACCGAAACGGCTTTTCTTTTTTTAGCATGCCCACCAAGTCGTTGGTCCCGATGGGGCCATGATGGTAGAGGAAGGGTTCTCCGAAGGCAGCCCCGATCCGAAACCCATAGGTGCGGGCACGTGCATCGTGCCAGTCCATGAAGGCCGGATTGGAGATGAACGTCTCCGGAGTCTGGTCCGTGATGGCATCCGTCTGGGGGTTACCGGTGTGGAACTGGGTTGCAAAGGCGCGGACCGCTTCGTTGCGTGTCTCCCAGAACTCGCTGACGTCCACGACGAGCGTGGGTTCGAACGGAATGGACTGCATGTAGTGCAGCACGTGCGGCGGGCGCCAGGGCTCCTGCGGGGCGCCAGAAGCATCGGTGGTCTCGATCTTGATCAGTCCCGACTGGAACACGGCTTCGATGATGAGCCGGGCGCCCGCCGGATGATCCGGATGGCGACAGTCGGGCGCCGGAATGAGCAGGATGTTCGGCCGTGTGGTCCTGAGCTCGCTAATGACCTTCAGGCGGTTCTTTTTGCTGTTCTTGATGTTGCCGTCGGGAATCCCAAGATTGACCCGTCGTTCGACGCCCAGGATCCGGGCTGCCTTCTCGGCTTCCATCTCACGTACCTCAGGTGTTCCCCGTGAGCCCAGTTCTCCACGTGTCAGGTCCGCGATGCCGACACGTCGTCCGGCTGCAACCATCGAGGCCAGCGTACCACCACAGCCGAGCTCGACATCGTCTTGATGGGAGCCGAACGCCAAGACATCGAATTTGGGAAGCTGGGACATGATCAAGGGACAATAAGTACGAGGAAACGAAGGTCTCTGCAGAACGGGTGACGCCGGAAAGGCGCCGACTCAACCTACGACAATATTGACCAGGCGTCCCGGAACGTAGATTTCGCGCCGGATTTCTTTACCCTCCATGTGACGGGCTACGTTCTCGTCGGCCTTTGCCGCATCCAGGATGGACTCCTTCGAGGCATCGGCTGGTACCGAGATAGTGGTACGTACCTTTCCGTTGACCTGCACGGCCAGCTTGAGGGCGTCGTCTACCAGCCATTTCTCTTCGGCTTGTGGCCATGGTTCGTAGGCCAATGACTGCTCGTTCCCAAGGCGCTGCCAGAGCTCTTCGGCCATATGTGGAGCCAGTGGCGCCAACATCAGGACAAACGGTTAGGCCAGGACTCGCGGAATCGTATCCAGGGAAACCCATTCAGAGAGCAGCTCAATCAGACCCGCAATGGCCGTGTTGAAGGAGAGCCGCTCCATGTCCGTGGTCACACGCTCAATGGTTCGGTGCAGACCGCGCATCTGCTCGTCGCTCGGCGCGTCGTCCGACACCAGCAATACGTCGGAATCCTCGTTCACGAAGTTGCGCCAGATCCTTCGCAAGAACCGGTTCACGCCCACGATGTCGCGGGTATTCCATGGCTTGGATGCTTCCAGCGGTCCCATGTACATCTCGTAAAGGCGTAGCGTATCGCAGCCGTAGGCATCGTTGATTTCGTCGGGGGAGACGGCATTCTTCAGGCTCTTGCCCATCTTTCCGTACTCCTGCGTGACGGGTTGCCCCTCGTAGAAGAACTCGCGGCCTTTCTGGTCCTGCACCTCCATGGCCGGGCGGCCATCCTGATCCACGACTTTGGTGGCATCCACGGCAATGCCGCGTTCATCCCGGTAGGCGTAGGCCTGGATATACCCCTGGTTGAACAGGCGACCGAAGGGCTCCTTGGTGGACACGTGGCCCAGATCGTAGAGCACCTTGTGCCAGAAGCGGGCATACAAGAGGTGCAATACGGCGTGCTCCACGCCACCGATATATAGATCCACGCCATTGTCGCCCATCCAGTAGGATTCCCTGGACGGATCGGCAAAGACGCTGTTGTTTTTATTGTCGATGAACCGGAGATAGTACCAGCACGAGCCCGCCCACTGCGGCATCGTATTCAGTTCGCGCTCGTAGCGTTTACCGTCGATCTCGACGATACGCCACGCTTCGTCGGCACGTGCCAAGGGTGGTCTCGGCGGCGCATCGGGGTCATCTGCCGCTGTTGGCTTGAAGTCCTCCATCGGTGGCAAGGCCACCGGTAATTCGCTCTCCTCCACTGCGCGCACGCTGCCGTCTTCGCCACGTAGGATGGGGAAAGGTTCGCCCCAATAACGTTGCCGGCTGAAGAGCCAGTCGCGCAGTTTGTAGGTAACCGTGCCTTCACCGTGGCCGTTTTCGTTCAGCCACTCTATCATCCGGGCTTTGGCCTCCTTGACGCTCAAGCCGTTCAGGAAATCGGAGTTGATGGCCGGACCGTCGCCCGTGTACGCATCGCCTTTCCAGCCATTGGGAGGCTGTACGGTACGGATGATGGGCAGGTCAAAGACCTTGGCGAATTCCCAGTCCCGCTCGTCTTGGGCCGGCACGGCCATGATGGCGCCTGTACCGTATCCCATCAGGACGTAATCGGCAACCCAGATCGGGATGCGGCTGCCGCCCGCGGGGTTGATAGCGTAGGCACCCGTAAAGACGCCCGTCTTGGTTTTGGAGTCAGCCATCCGGTCGACGTCGGTCTTTCCAGCGGCTTCCTTACGATAGGCTATCACGGCCTCGCGTTGCTCGGCCGTAGTCAGCACATCCACCAATTCGTGCTCAGGCGCGAGCACCATGTACGTGGCCCCGAAAAGCGTATCAGGCCGCGTTGTGAACACACGGATCGTGGCGTCGTGGCCGTCAACCTTGAAGTCGACGTTGGCGCCTTCGCTGCGGCCCACCCAGTTGCGCTGCATGAGCTTGACGGGCTCTGGCCAGTCTACGTCGTCCAGGTCGCCAATCAGTCGATCGCCATATTCGGTGATACGCAGCATCCACTGTTTGAGCGGACGCCGGAATACTGGATGGTTGCCGCGTTCGCTGCGGCCTTCGTTCGTGACTTCCTCGTTGGCCAGCACCGTCCCCAAGGCCGGGCACCAGTTGACGGGTACTTCGGATAGGTAGGCTAGGCGATGCTCGGAGAGCACGGCCTCGCGCTCGGCTTCGGGGAGCGATGACCAGTCGTCCCGCTCAGCGGCAAAACGCGCTTCCAGTTCGCTGATCGGCCGCGCCTTGTCCGCCTTCTCGTCATACCAGGAATTGAACAGCTGCAGGAAGATCCACTGCGTCCACTTGTAATAGTCGACGTCCGTCGTAGCTAGCTTGCGGTCCCAGTCGTAGCTCAGACCCAGGGCCTTGAGCTGACGCAGCATGTTGTCGATGTTCTTTTCCGTCGTGACCCGCGGGTGTACGCCGTGCTCCACGGCAAACTGCTCGGCCGGCAAGCCGAAGGCATCGAAGCCCATGGGGTGCAACACGTTGAAGCCCTTCATCCGCTTGTAGCGGGCCACGATATCCGTAGCAATATACCCGAGTGGGTGCCCTACGTGCAGACCGACCCCTGAAGGGTAGGGAAACATATCGAGCACGTAGTACTTCGGCTTCGAAATGTCCGGATTATCCGGAGAGCGGAAGGTGCGCTCGGTTTCCCAGAAGTGCTGCCACTTCTGTTCGATGTCCTGGAAGGGATAGTCAGCCATGCCGAAATGAGGGATTGAACGAGCGGGAAAGGGGACGGATGAACGGGAAATCAGATATCGAGGACCTGGTGTTCAGACGTATCGATGTCCATCCGCTCCGTCATGCCGGAAAAGAAATCCGGACCGTATTTATTCAGGAAATATACGGGCGAGAGAAAGCGCTCTTGGGGGATTCCCATGGGAAAAAGAGCCGAAGACGCGCGCTTCAGCTGTCCGCGAAGTACGTCGTGCTGCTGCTTTTCGGATTTCAGGACCTTGGCCTTCAGCTGATTCCACTCTTTCATGAAGGCGGCACGGGTAGCCTCGGCCGACCCCACCAGGGAACGGTCCACGCCTTCGATGACGGGTTTGATTTGGTTGATGGCCTGGTGGATGCCGGTGGAGGACTCCTTGAAGGCCTCGTCCAGGTCGGTCTCCATGTTCGAGAGCACCATCTCCCGGAACAGCTTGTCCACCTGCTCCTCGAAAGCCGGCAGCGCCACATCATTCTTTGCGAGGACCTTACCTATGCGCCGTTCCATGAGGGTCAGTGACGCCCGCGGGTAGATGACGGGCATATGCACCCCGGCCCAGTCGTAAAGCCCCTTGAACTGAGCGAAATACGCGACTTCGCCTGGACCGGCCACATAGGCGGCTGTCGGCAGAAGCCAGTCCTGCATGAGGGGGCGCGTGACGACGTTGGGTGAGAAGGATCCCGGGTCCGTATCCAGTCGGGCCAATGCCTCCCCCAGCGAGAGCTCCTCGCCATCGCGTGTCCGGAAACCGCCGTCTACTGCATCGATAGCCGTACGACGGCCATCCCCGTGCAGAAAGAGGTTGGTAGGCTCGGTTTGCACCTGGGCGTGCCAGGTGCCTTCCAGCTTGGCGCTGGTATCCTTCAGGCGGCGAGACGAGGTCGCAAACTCTTCCAGCTCCTTCCGGAAGAGTGGGGCAACGGCTTTCTTCAGGCCCTCATCGTCCGGAGATATATAGGCAATCCGGCCAGGGCCGAGGATGTACTCCATCATGGCCACAAAGGCCGTGATCATGGGCGTTCCGGGCGCATAGGCGCTCCGGACTACAGCCATCAGCCCATCCTTGAAATCCGTCGGGGGTAATATCCGCTCCAGCTCCTCGAATACCGAGCTGATGCCATCAGTGACCGTCATGCGGCCTACCGCGGTTCCCTTCTCTGCATCGTCTGACGGCGTGTAGATCACAGAAACCGCGTCATCTCCCTGCAGAAAGCCCGCCGAGGCAATTTCTTCGAAGTCATGATCCTCGCCCTCCAGCCAGAATACGGGGACGACGGGCGCGCCGGTCTCTTTCTCCAGCAACTCCGCCAACTGGATGGTGCTCAGGGCCTTGTACGCGGTATAAAGCGGTCCTCCAAGCAATCCCAGTTGTTGACCCGTCACTACGACCGATGACGAGGGGTCGGCCAGTTTATCGATCAGATGACTGCTGGCGCTTGCCACACCGAGCGTGTCTGCCTGTCGCCGCATGGCTTCGATCAGGGAGGATCGGTCCGGGTGCGCCTCCGCTGCGCGCGTGCAGGAGGCGGCCAGCACTACCGGATCCCGGTAGTCTCCATTGAAAAAGGGAGCCAGGCTGACTGCCGATTCGGCGTAGTCCCTGAAAAGCGGGGAGAAGGAAGAAAGGGACGAAAAGGGGAGGCGGGTCAATTCTGTTCGCTTTTTAATCGCGTGATGTCGTCGCGAAGCTTGGCCGCCAACTCATAGTCCTCGTCCGCGATCGCTTTATCCAGGTCCTCTTCCAACTGCTGGAGCGGGCTTTTGGCTTCATCAGGCTCCGGTGAGGGCTCTTGCGCCTGCGTGCTGGCGTCGAGCGTTCCTGCATCGCTGTCTTCCTCCTCCGTTGGGATCCCTGCTTCGTCCAGAACGGAGGGCGCTACGAAAATGGGTGCGCCAGCCCGAACAGCCAGCGCAACCGCATCGGAGGGGCGGCAATCCAATTGCGCATGTGACCCACTCACGGAATAGCGGATCTTCGCAAAAAAGGTACCCTCACGAAGTTCATCGATCAAAATATCCGTGACGTCAGCGGCTACCGAGTCGAACAGATCCCGCAAGAGGTCATGCGTCATCGGCCGGGGAGGCTGAATCTTTTCCAATTCGAGGGCAATGGCCTGGGCTTCGAAGGCACCAATGATGATAGGTAGACGACGGTTACCGTCCACCTCTCCCAGGACGAGGGCATAGGCACCACCACTGGAAGGGCTGGTCGACAATCCGACGATGTCTACCTGGATCAGATCCATGAGGGCTGGAGATGTTCGATTAAGTAACGGCGGGATGGGGCGGATGTCCGGGTGCCGGGGGGCAAGAACTATCCGACGGCAGATGTCAACGCGTCCAAAAATGCCTTGTTCTCAGAAGGCGTTCCGCTGGTAACACGCAGGAATCCCTGCAGCTCATCGTATCCTCCCATATTTCGGACCAGTACATCGCGCTCGGTAAGTTTCCGGAGCAGCGCATCGGCATCCACTCCCGCACGGAACAGGACAAAATTGGTGTCCGTGGGAAGCACTTCGATTTCGTCCATGGAAGACAGTGCCTGGTGCAGCGCTGCCGTATATACCTTGATCTGCTCCACCCGGTCGCTCACAAGCTCCTCGTGTCGCAACAATAGCAGACCTACCTGCTCAGCCAGCCGATCCACCATGAAAGGAAGTCGGGATTTCATCATCTCCGCAACGACCTCGGGTCGGGCAATGAGATATCCCAGTCGCAGGCCGGCCAGACCGAAGGCTTTGGAAAGGGTACGCAGGATGATGACATTCGGATACTTCATCTGGAGGTCCAAGGCTGAGCCCTCAGGGTTGAACTCATGGTAAGCTTCATCGACCACCACGAATCCGCTCGACGCTTTCACGATCCGTTCGACGTCTTTCTTGGGGATGGCCAGTCCCGTCGGATTGCTGGGCGTGGTCAAGATTGTGAGCTTGGGTTCGTGCTCTTGTATGGCCGCGATGATGGCATCTACGTCCACTTGGTAGGTATCCGTACAGTTCACTCGCACCGGTATTCCGCCGTGCAAGCGGACCATGGACGCATACAGGGAGAACATGGGTGAAGGCGTGATTACAGGCGTTCCATTCGTAATCAGACACATCCCCAAGGTGTAGGTCAGTTCGTTGGAACCGTTACCAACCAGCACACTCCCTGCTTCAACACCACAGTGGCTTTCGATGGCCTGAATCAGACGGATTGGTTGTTCAGACGGATAGCGATTGAAGTCAATCTGAAAAAAAGCCTCCAGCAACTCTCGCTTCATGGCCGGCGGCAGATCGAAGGGGCTTTCGTTCTGATTGAGCTTGACCGACACCGGACGTGCGCCGGGTACCAGGTATGGTTTCTCGGCTCGAACAGTGGGCCTGAACAGATTCAGGAGCTGCTCGGGAAAGGATTTACTCATGAAAGCCGGCTGGACACGTCAATAGGACTCAATAGGAGCCTTCTTCATCGGACCAGTCCTCGCCCTGTTCCCCGTCTGGCCTGGAAACCTCGGGAAGACCGCGAAATTCATAGTCGGGAAGACATTCTTCCTTGACGTAGTCCACTACATCGTGCATCGCTGATACGAATTTGCCGAAGTCCTCCTTGTAGAGGAACAACTTGTGCTTTTCGTACCGATTCTCTCCGACCTTTTTGCTTTCCGTGATGGTCAGGAAATAATCCTCTCCCGAGCGGGTAGACTTGACGTCGAAGAAATAGGTCCGCTTGCCGGCAGGCACCCTTTTGGAGAAGACCTCGTCCCGATACCGTCCCCGTCGACCCTGGCGGCGTCCCTCATCGGAGGAGAAAAAGGCACTCTGATCATCCTCCTCGTAATAGTCGGCTCCCTCGAAATCCTCGTCCCCGTAATCGGCGTCGACTGCCTCATCGTCAAACGCTTCGTCCTCGTATTCCAGCTCGTCCTGGCTCATCGTACCCTCGGGCCCCGACCCGGTGCAGACTGTGTTGGGTGGTAACGTATACAGCGCCCCGGCGCTTTGCGCCGGGGCGCTGGAAATATGCATACATCGTCAGCAAAAACGCAAAGGGCAGATTCAACGTTCGCCCGTCGGGCCTTCGCAACGATTCCCGGTGCCTTGTTGCAATTCAACGTCCGGCCCCCGTCTGCTTCACGATGGATCTGACAAGACGTTGCAAGTCATGCCGCACCCGCCGACCGACCTCCAGTACCTCTTGATGATCAAGGGTCTCTTGCCCAAGACCCGCCGCAAAGTTGGTAATCGTGGACAGTCCGAGGACTTTCATTCCCAGCGAACGGGCAACGATTACCTCTGGCACGGTGCTCATACCCACCGCATCCGCTCCCATCGTGGCAAACATGCGGATTTCGGCCTTTGTCTCGTAGCTGGGACCGAGCGCCCAGAGGTAGGTCCCGCTTCGGGTGGTTATCCCCAACGCATCAGCCACAGACCGCGCAGTCTCGGTCCAGGCTCGATCATAGGGTATGCGGTCTTTTTCCACGGGTGCGGAGGAAATCTTCTTGGGCGTCGGTATCTGGCGGAAGGCAAATGCAATATGGTCCGTAATCCACATGAGGGTTCCAGGAACACACTCCGGGTGAATACCACCGGCGGCATTCGTTATGATCAGCTTCTTGACGCCCAATCCTGCCAGTAGACGGATCGGATACGTGGCGTTTTCAACGGTATGCCCCTCGTAGACGTGTAATCGTCCCTGCACAAAAACGATAGGGATCTCTTCCAGAAATCCGAAGATCAAACGGCCTTCATGACCTTCAACGGTCGATTCGGGATAGCCCGGAATGTCCGATGTTGAGACAACAACAGGATTCTCCATGACCGCGGCCAATTCCGCCAACCCGGATCCAAGTACAAGCCCGATCCGTGGGCGATCCAGGGGGCTTTTCACGACGCTCCCGAGAAAGGTCAGGGCATCTGGATGAAGGTTCAGATGGTCAGTGGATTGGTCCATCACGCCCTTCGCTTGATGACAGCCATCGTCATATCGTCTGTTCTTCCCATGCCCTCGATAAAGTGATGTACGTCTTCGGTCATGAGGCGAAGAATCGTTGCAGCGGAGCGTTCTCCAATGTCATTAACCTTGGTCACAAGTCTGTCGTCTCCGTACAGGGATCGTGCACGATTCATGGCCTCTGAGAATCCGTCCGTATAGAAGATGAGGGCGTCACCGGGCTCCATCGTAATGGTCTGCTCCTCAATCGAGGTGTCAAATTGGGAACCCGTTGTAAACCCGATTGCCATACCGCGGGGGCGCAGTGCCTCGGAAGTTTTGTGCGCGGAACGGTACCAGATTACGGGGTTGTGGCCTGCCCGTGCAAAGGTAAACGTGCCTGTCGATGGATCTATTTCACCATAGACTACCGATATGAACGTTCCAGAAGGGGCATTTTGGTAGAAAAGGGTATTGAGCCGGCGCATCACATCGGCTGGTGACAGACCAAGGCGCGTCAGAGTCTGCACGATACCCTTGACCAGCGTCATGAAGAAAGCAGCCTGTATACCTTTGCCACTGACATCTCCCAGGATGAAAGCCAGGCGTCCGTCCTCCCGCTCGATGAAGTCATAGTAATCGCCGCCCACCTCGTTGGCCGAAAGGCACATCCCGGCTATATCGAGCCCATCGATCTCCGGCATGGCTCGTGGTAGGAAGAACGACTGTACCTGATGAGCAATTTCCAGCTCCCCGCGAACACGTTCCTCCTTTGCCATCTCGCTTACGTATTCCGGTACATAGGTTGTTGCTTGTAAGCCCGTCTGACGGCTCGAAATACCGACGAAGCCCACTATCAGGAGCGACATCAGAAAGAGTCCCCCCAAAAGAACATCGATCCAGGCAGGGGTACCTCCGACCAGGTACCCTTCGTTCAACTGCCACATCACTTC
Source organism: Bacteroidota bacterium (assembly GCA_018623785.1). Taxonomy (GTDB): domain Bacteria; phylum Bacteroidota; class Rhodothermia; order Rhodothermales; family UBA10348; genus JAAZVD01. The sequence goes on from JAAZVD010000003.1 coordinate 11,989, forward strand.
TGAGATGAAAAGCGCTGTCAACACCGTCAGGATATCATAGCGAATCCAGGCAATAGCTAGCACAAGCGCCGAAAAACCGCCCCATAACAGCCCCAGTATTTGGGTTTCAAAAGTGACTGGGCCGGCACCGATAAATGCTCCTGTCACGGTCAGGAGGGCAACGGTCACGACTGTTCGATCACTCATGTGACGGACAACCGAGCTTACGCCTACGACCCACAAGAGCGTCAGGAAATAGGCTGTCTCCAAGCCTCCAAAAACACCGCTCAAGACAGGGCGGAATACTGCGTTGCTCAGAAAATCAGGTCCGAGATCGAGATGGAGATGTTCAAAGAGTGCCAGCGCCGCAGCTCCCAGACCCAGCAAAATACCCCCCAAGGCCGCACCCCGCACAAGAGCCGCCCCGGTTGGCTTGTTATGGAAATCTCCGTGCCGCAGCAGGATCAGCGTGCCCAGCTTTCCCTCCTCGTTTTCGCGAACCACGGAATCCGTTACACCCGCCAGCATGAAGACAAACAGGGAGATAGCACCTGCAACGATAGAAAAAACGATCAGTCGGATGAGAAATTCGCCCCAGAGCGGAGCGTAAAAGAATACATCGGACAGAAACGTCGTGGAGGTAGCTGTTACGATGCCGCCCAGGATGCCAATGATCATGGCATCCACCAGTGCGGCCTTGAGATCCAAAAGCTGTGCGGATAGTCGTCTCAGGAAAACCACTACGAAACCAAGCGCTAATAGCGCAAACAGAACCACCTTAACGGCCTGAAGAGCACGAGATGCGGTGTCTACAATGGGCTGTGCGGTTTCAAACGAAGGAGACATCCTGGTCAGTATCCCGGTAGAAGAGACCGTAATGTCCACTCGGATTCGCTGGCCAGCAATCGGTCGCTCTGCCTCAAACCCGATCCTGGCCATGCGGCCCCTGCTGCCGTTGGGTACCTCCACCGAGTCAACTCTCAAGCCCACGTTCCTGAATGCTGAGTTCCGGAGATGATACGTCCCGATAAGGGCCACATCTGTTGAATCAAGGGTAGTCCTGCGACCCTGCTGCAGTGCGTTCAGAGTCTCTTGCGCAGCTACCGAGTTGGTTTGGGACAGGTCAAAGGAAAGAGCCTTCTGGAAAACAGAATCGGCAATCTGAGCCAGCACAGTACGAGCTGCCTCATCGGCTATGCTGTCTGCGTGGGTTACTCGTGCCAGCGCAGCCCGGTTCACGCGCAGCTCCTGCGAGCCGTCGCGCATACCCGTTCGGCTTCCCAGATTGCGTAAAGCGAGGCGAGTACCGTCTTGAGCGAGTTCGACTTCGAGGACGGCCCCCTGTTCGCTGATCAGCAGGGATTGGTCTGCGTCGGGCGCTGGACGGTACTTTACGAGCCAGTAATAAGCAGGCACCACATACCGGTTTCCCGTGGATAAGAATTCCACAGTCGAATTGCGTCCGAGGACATGCTGCAAGCTGAACAGGAGATCTTCCCGGCGGGTCAATGCTGCACTCGGGAGCAGATCACTTATCTCATGTCCTTGGGAGATGAGAAACGCATCTGCGGCATTGATGGCTTCCTCCTTCGATATCTCGTAGTCAGCGGTTGCATCCGGATGAACACGGGGTAACAGCCAAAGGAATACTACCACGCCCAAGACTCCAAGCAGGAGAAGCGCCCGGTCCCAGCCGGAAAAAAGAAAGGGAGTAGGAAGATCGTGTCGTTCCTTGGCCATGAGAAACAGGCTGAGTCAGCAGACGGCAGGTCGGTGGAATCCGGAATATCGGTTTTTTGATCCGGATTATGTGGGTTTTCCGGGGTCGGCCCCTGGATTACCACCAGCTACGACCGTCGCTGGCGAAGCGCCTCCCGAATTTCACCCGCTTCAAATCCTCTGCGCGACAAGAACCCGATTATTTTTTGCTCCTGTTTCCGAGCGTCCCCCTCATGGCGGTATCGGTGCTGAGCCTTGCTCAGTTGGGTGGCCAATTGATCAGCTACCTCCTCCTGGGTGCAGACCTGAGCGACGACTCCACGGGCCATATCAGGGGAGATACCTTTCTGTATAAGCTCCATCTCCAGACGCCGTGGGCCGAATCCTTTGGATCGTTGCCGGGATGCCGCCCATTGTTCAGCAAAGCGCTCATCATTGAGGTATCCCAACCCACTCAGCCGATCCATGACCTGTTCCGCAACGGCCTCCGTTACCTGCAATTCGTGTAAGCGCTGCCTGATTTCAGAGGACGATCTCGGGCGATAGGCCAGGTAATCCGCACACCGCTTCATGGCTTTGTAGTACTGGTCTCCCGCGAGAAGGGTACGACAGGTTTCCTCATCTAGCTGCATTCCCTTCTTGAGGCCGTGGTCGGCCACTAGGTTCATGTGGATACCGAACGCAAATGCGTTGTCCAGATAGAGACTGCATCGCTCCTGGTCCTTTTTCTGCACCTGGATAGCAGTGATGGTACCGCCTCCGGGGGGCGGTGTCGGCTGTTCTAGAGGGCGAATGGATCGCATACGCGTGTGTTTTGGGTGGAAGCTTTAGGACTATCGAAGAACATCGACGCGTATGGAATCGGTGGATACACCACCAATGAATCCAAGCCCTCCGTTAACGTTCATGACAGGCTCTCGTCGGTCGGGGGCCTCCGTGCTTGTGATGAAGCGGGCAAACCGATCATCGCCCCGACGAAGTACGACTCGCAATGAATGAGCCGGCAGCGGGCTGTCGGGAGAGCCTACCGGGACGGCATACACGCCTTCCCATTGTAAGGACCCATTATCAAGATTCTGAGCCGATGATTCGGTAAATACTTCTGAGGGCAGCAGGAAGAAATCAATCAGGGATGAAGAAAAGGCATTTTCGGGTTGCAGTCGTGTCTCCATCCAACCATCGAAGGAATCATCTTCCCAGGTAAGTGACACCTGGACCGGATAAATGTACCCGGTTGTTGCATTAACGGCCAGATTGAGGGAGTCCAATCCGACATTGAGCGAGTCGATCAGAACGGCCGAAATAGGGCGATCAGGTGCGGAAACACGGATATCCTGCAGTGTGACTTTCGGTGGCATCACGCCAGAAGCCCTGAGTGATGTTTCCGGAGCCTCCACCCTCACATCGAATAGGGCTCCCTCAGTAGCAGGCACACCGCCAGAATCGACCGGTAGAAACCACAAAGGGGCGTCCGGATTGCGCTCGTACGCGATGATGCGATCGTCTATGACGACTTTCAATTGTGTCCCGGCGGGCGCCGGCTCCGGAATAAGCGCATCCGTCAGGCTACGGGTTGTGCTGATACGTACGGGAGGCATGGGGGCGGCCGTGTCAAACCAGGCCTCGACTACCAGGGACCTGTCGTACGATGGAGATACTGCATCGCACCCAGCCACCAGGGAAATCAGTACCAGGACAAGCGGAAAGATATGTATCCTGAATGGGTTCACTGGAGGTCTACGATCACATCAATCATGGGCAGAATAGGCAGGCCAAGGCGGTTTTCGGGTCGTCCTCCGGGCACCGATGGATCCCAGGATTGGCTGGTCACGTTCCGCCGATTCAGCACGTTGTACAACGAAAGGCCTGTGGACCACGAAGCGTCGGCAAACGTGAACCGGTAGGCGCCCTGGATATCTACACGCAGGTAGTAGGGCAGGCGGCCATTATTGATCGTGGGTCGATGGAAATACCACGTAGCCTCTCCGGACACAGGATCCTCAAGCTGATAGCGCGCCGTGGGTACGGATACGGGGTATCCACTTCGCCAGTCGACCGATGAACCCAGGTTCCAACGGGCTTTCCGGAAGGAAAGGACGACGCTGAAGGCGTGGGGGGTGTCAAAACGGGCGGGTCTAAAGGATGCCTTGGGAGATGCTGCGATCCTGTTTTCTGAGCGCGCTCGTGTGTAGGACGTCATTATCAGCCATCGATCGGTTCGTGTCTGTGTCCCCACCTCGATGCCACGTGATCGCTCTTCTCCCCTGTCGTATTGGCCCAGTAGAGTGGCTACTTCGATACCCGGACCCAGCAGCCCATTCTTCGACTGGAAATTGTCCTCCGGAAGCAGCGTCCCCGAGCCTTCGCGTACGAAGCCATCCACATGCAAGACGGTACGCGGAATGCCGTGTGACTCCCACCCGAGAGATACCTGGCGGGAGCGTGCAGGGGGTGCATCCGCCTGAGCCGGAATCCACCGGCTCGAAACCAGGTCGTAGAGATAGGCATTACGATCGCGAATCCGCTGGAGGTACTGCACATGAGAGCTGGCGGCAGCACGCAGAATAACCCACGTCGGTTCTGCAGCCCATTGCACCGACAGCCGCGGTACAACCCGCAGGAAGGGTTCGCTGCCGAACCAAGATGCGCGGATTCCCGGCAGTACGCGAACGGTAGGACCGGGGGACCAGGTATCCTGAATGAACAGGGAGACTTCAGCAGCCTGGGTTCGACTTGCTTCCTCGAGTGGTTCGACCAACGTCGGGGTGTATGCTATACGAGCATCAATCCCGGAGTCGAATCGATGTTGTACGGCTTCTGCGCCAAAGCGCACTTGATGGGAGAGGGAAGGGTACCAATCTAGCACCACCCGGGCTCCCGTATCTTCCAGGTCGACGCGATAGGCCGAGGCCACGCGAGAGGCCTGGCTGGGCCGGATCAGCGCGTTCTCCCGGGCCCGATACCGTGAGTAAAAGAGCGTTCCTGTCAGGAACAGACGACTGGAAAGCAGCCGCTGATATCGGGTACTCAAGATCCTGTTACCCCATTCCTGGTCCACCTCAAAGAACAAGTCCGCCGGACGCAGCCAGGAGGAGAAGTCGAGGGAGAGATCAAAGGGCAGCCGCAGATCGAGCGCATCCCGTCCGGAATACCACGATATGGAAACAGAGGAGCGGGCGTCGGGCCGGAAAGAATATTTCGCGCTCCAGTCATAGAAGTGGTAGCCGGTCCGTAGCGTGTCTTTACGACCAAAATCATCCTCCACCGGGTGGGAGCGGCCGATAATCCTATCGATATAAGATCGGCGCCCTGAAAGCATGAAGGAACTCCGCTTGGAAAGGGGGCTCTCCATGATGAACGAGGCATTCAGACCCGAAATACCCAGGGTCGCGCTCGCATCCGAGTGCGACCCGTCTCTGAGTTGGGCATTGAGCACCGACGAAAGGCGTCCACCGAACTCGGCGGGGAAAGCCCCCCGATATATGGAGACATCCTTGAACGTATCTGTCTGAAATGTTGAAATCAGACTGAATGCATGCCACGGGTGATATACTGGCGCACCATCGATCAGATAGAGATTCTGATCCGGCCCACTTCCTCGGACGAGCAGTCCGCCCGTCGCCTCGCCGGCACGCTGGATGCCCGGCATCCACTTCAGGGATTCCAATACGTCTGTATTTCCCAGCGTTCCGGGCATTTGCTGCAGTTCCCGTCCGGAGAGAGACACCAGTCCCGGCGTAATGATGGCGTCTGCCCGGCGTTCGGCATCTTCTTCCACCACGACGCCGGCTACCTCGAAGGCAACCGGGACAAGCGGGAAGGTACCCGATTCCGCCCTGCTGACTACGGTTGTGTCAAGCCGACTGTATCCCAGGTATGTGATGGCTACGGAAACCGGCTGTTCTCCGATTCCGGGGAAGGCAAAAAAGCCCGCCTCATTGGTCGTGGTGCCTGCGCCTACGCCAGGAAGGATGACATGCGCACCGCGAAGGGACTCGCCGGTTTCAGCATCCCGCACAAAGCCGGTCAGGACCCGGTTAGCATCGGAGGGATTGCGCCGGACCGTAGACGAAAGGGGAATCAGTACGGCCTGGTTGCTGGAAATCGGCTCGACACGAAAATCATGGCCCGACATGATGCAGATCAACGCATCCCGCTTGGAGGTGCCGCGATAGCGGCATGAAGTGCGTAACGAACGCACCAGAACCGGGCTGTGAACCACATCCACCCCGGTATGCCGAGCGTAGGTCTCGAGCGCTTCCGAAACGGGCGTATCCGAGAATTCGAGACGGATGGTTTGTGCCGATCCGACCGTGGCACCTATCAGGGAAACCAGGAAAAATGTACAGATCAGCGTGCGCACTGCGGCTCCAGTCCCGTCCTCGAGAATCGAAAGCCGTTATAAACGCCCGGCAACGGGGCGTTCCTCAGCCGTGTGATCAGCGCGACAGGTGTATTCCTCCGTCTGGGCGCTCCGTTAACGTGGCACCTAGGGCAGAGGCGATGATTTCCAGAATAACCTTGCTGCCCCGATCAGACTCGAACGTGCCGGTCAGTGGTGCTTCCCTGAGTTCTTCGCTGACAGTAATCGGAAC